>CAZCXL010000033.1:9600-13736 GCA_964502625.1 uncultured Planctomycetales bacterium
GAGACCATCACCGAGGACGCGCACACCGCGCTCCGCATGCACGCGCGCGGCTGGCGCTCCGCATTCTTCGGACGCACGCTGGCCGCCGGCGTCACCCCGGACACCTTCGCCGACGCTCTCAAGCAGCGTCTGCGCTGGGGAATGGGCATGATCGGGATTCTGCGCGTGAACAATCCGCTTTGGACGCGCGGGCTCAAGTTGGCGCAACGCATCTGCTATTTCGCGTCCTCATTCTTCTTCTTCCACGGGTTCCCGCGCCTGCTCTTCGCCGTGGCGCCAGCCGCCTACGCGTTGTTCGGCGTTCGCTCGATCGACGCAAGCATTCTGCCGGTGGCCGCAGTTTTTCTCCCCCACTTGCTCTGCGGTTGGCTGGTGACCTCAGGCGTGAGCCACAACCATCGACACACTTGGTGGAGCGAGGTGTACGAGTCCTCCATGTCTTCGCACATGGCGGCCGCGACCTTCTGGGCGCTGTTCACGCGCAAGAAATTGCCATTCCGCGTCACTCCGAAGGAATCCCATCGAGGTCGTCCGGCACTCTCAGTGCGCGCGGCGTTGCCGCAGATCGTGCTGCTCGCCTTCAATCTGGTCGGATGGACGGTTGCCGTCGGCCGGCTCCCGGGCGCCAGTTACGAAGAGACGGGCGTGCTCTCCATGAACGTCATCTGGCTGAGTTACAACGTCGTGCTGCTGGCGGCTGCCGTGCTGGCCGCGGTGGATCGCCCGCAGAAGCGCGGACTCCCGCGCCTGCCGTCGCATCTGCCGGCGCGCGTGCGCTGGGAATTGCCGGGCAGAACCATCGAAGTGGAGGGGATCGCGGTGGACCTCTCCGAAGGCGGTGCCAGCGTGCTCCTGCGCTCTCCGGTTCCGGCGAACGTTCCGCTGCAAGTGCAACTTACGCACGGTGATGAGGAGCTCTCGCTCGCGACACGCTTGGTTTGGTGCCGGGGTCAAGAAAACGCGGACTTCTACGGTTGCTCGCTCGCGTTCACCGAAGTGAGTGCGCCGCAGCGCGAGACGCTCATCCTGTGGATGTTCAGCGATCCGGACACCTGGCAACATCTGCCCGAGCCCGTCTCTGCAGGATCCGCCTTTGCACGCCTCGCTGGAACCGTCCTGCGCTGGACGCGCGCGCGGGAACGTGAAGGCCAACGTACAGCGCCGCGCCTGCAACTGGCCGCTCGCGCGCGGGTGTTGAGGAACGGCATTCCACTCCACGCCGAAGTCCTCGACCTATCCCAGGGAGGAGCCTTGGTGCGTGCGCCGAGTGCCAAACTGCGCCGCGGCGACCTGGTCGTGGTGGAACTCGAACTCGCCGCGGGTGGAACGTTGCCCCTGGCGGCGATGGTAGTCCGGAAGCCGCGTCATGGCCAAGTGGCGCTGCGCTTCGATGCCGGTAGCGCGCGCAGTCGCGCAGATTTATTGTGGGAATTGTTCGCTCGGCCGACGTTGGCGGATTCGCGCGGAGACCACGATCGCTCTAGAGCGAGCGCAACGCCTCGACCGGCTTGAGCCGAGCGGCTCGGAGAGCGGGAATCAATCCGCCGAGCAGACCGAGTCCGAACGCCAGCAGAAAGGATTTTCCGGCGAGTACGAAGGTCAGATCGAATTTGAAGGACACGTCGCTGAAAGTGTTCCAGTTGGTCATGCCCGTCTGGAGACCGTCGAAGGGAAGCGCGAGCAGGAGACCGAGCGCCCCGCCCACCAGACCAATGAGGGCGGCCTCAATCAAGAGGGTCAAGACCACGGCGAAGCGCGTGTATCCGATCGCCATGAGCACGCCGACTTCGTGGGTGCGCGCGCTGACCGCTGCGCTCATGGTGATGGCGGAACCCACCACTGCGCCGAGCGACATGATCACGGTGAGAACGCTGGCCAGGATGGTGAGCATGCCGCCAAGCATGCCGGTTTGGGCCCGGAGATAACTGCGCTCATCCAAAAACTTGGAGGCGACACGCGGATCGTGCTCCAACTCCTTCGCCACGGCGTCCAAGTCCGTTCCTTCTCGTAATTGTGCGATCACGCGCTGGAAGTAAGGCCGATCCAAAGCCTCCATCATGCGCTCGGCGTCGCCCCAGACCTCTCCGCTCTGCGCGCCGGGTAGATCGTAGACGCCAACCACCAAGAAAGGCCTGGTGTTGAGCACCAAGGTGTCGCCGATCTGGCAATTCTACATCCTGGAAGTGAGCGGCCGCCCGACCATGACTTCGTCGCTCCCCCATTGCAGCCAACGCCCCTCGGCAAGACTTAGCCGCTCGCCATGCAACTCCAGAGAACCGGGTTGAACGCCGCGCAGCGGAACGTTCGTGAGTCCGCCGCCGACCAACTCCATGTAGACCGCGAGGAAAGTCTCCGCGGCGGCAATGGGGCTGCCGTCCGGCTTGCGTGCGATTTCTGCACGTTCGTCGAGCAGGATCTCCACTTGCTCGCGTCCGATGCCGCTCTCGCCTTCGGCATTGGCGCCCACACGCATGTAGATGCCCAAGTCCGCGCGCCCGCCGACTTCGTACGCTCGTTGAAACCCATCACGCAGCGAGAAGACACCAGCGAACACGGCGACGGTCATTGCCACTCCCAGCGCCGTGAGGAGCGTGGTCGATTTGCGCACCGCAAGATTGCGCAGCGGATAAGAGAGGGGCAGTGCCATCAGCCTTCGTGCCGGAGGGCTTGATTGGTGCGCAATCGTGCGAGCATCAGCGCAGGCACCGCTCCGGAAATCAGACCAACCACGGCGAGCGCCGCAATGCCGATCCCTAGAGTCTGGCCGGTCACGCTGTAGTTGGGAATGAAAGTTCCGAATCCAGCTCGGAGGCCGACCTCGGATCCTTTGGTCAGCAGCAGACCCAGCAGAACGCCGAGCAAGGTCAGCAGCGCCGCCTCTCCCATCATGGCGCGGCCGATGGCCGCGTCCGTGAAGCCCAGGGCCTTGAGGATGCCGGTCTCACCCACCCGCTGACGGCCAGCAAGTAGCATGGCGTTGATCACGGCGAAGAACACGGCGATCACGATGGCGCCGCCGACCATGCTCACGAATTTCGGCACGTTGCCCATCATCGAGACGAAGGATGCCTGAAATGCGGCTTCGGTGCTCGTGAGCGTGCGTTGCGGGCCGTTGACGAATTGACTGTCGAGCGCGGCGATGACGGTTGCGGCGTCCGCACCCTGCTCGATTTGGATGGCGAAGGCGCCGATTCCGTCCGGACCGGACGCCTCGTCTGCGTCGAGCATTTCCGTGAGGTAGTCGTGCCTGAACCAGACGGTTCGTCCGTCCACGTTGCTCCGCAACGGCTCATACACGCCCACGACGTTGAAGTCCCAGGCACTGCCATCCGTCTTCTGGAAGATGGTGCCGATCAGCGGCACGGTGTCGCCAACCTTCCATCCGAACTTCGCATCCTTCACCAAATCGGCGCCGATCAGGCAGGCGCGGCGATCCGCGCGCATGGCAGCGATCACGGCCGCTTCTGCTGCGTCGCCGGTCACTCCGCCCGGGCCTTCGACGATCCGCATCTCGCGGGCATACATCGGGAAGAAAGACTCGGGAACGATGCCGAACTCGCCCAGAAAATTTTCGGGCTTCTGGTAGTAGCCGCCGAACCACTGAAACGGCGTTGCGTCGGCCACGCCAGGCGTGGCGCGGATCTTAGGTTCGTAATCGCGAGGCAAGTCTACGTACAGGCTGACTGAGCTCTGCATGAAGAGTCGCTCGCTGGACGCCTGACTGACCGCCGCATTCAGCGTGGTCAGCAACGAAATCAGAAAACACAAAAGGAAAAAGGATAAGCCCATCGCGAACACGGTGAGCGCGGAGCGCACCCAGTGCACGAGCGGGTGGCGTCGGGCTAGAACCCAGGGGGTAGCGCTCAAGCGGCGCCAACGCGCTCCACGAGCGCGCCCTTGTCGAGTTGCAGAGTGCGCCGCGCTTTCGCTGCTGCTGCCAGGTCGTGCGTCACCATCAGGATGGTTTTCTTCATCTCTGCGTTCAGGCGGCGCAGCAACTCCATGATGGCGTCCGCGCTAGCGCGGTCGAGATCACCCGTGGGTTCGTCGGCGAGCAGGATCGCCGGATCGGTCGCGAGCGCGCGCGCGCTCTCCACGCGCCGGTCTTGCCCGCCGGAGAGTTGTCGTGGCCGCTG
>CAZCXL010000034.1:0-13640 GCA_964502625.1 uncultured Planctomycetales bacterium
GGCGGCCAGCTCGGGCGTCCGGCAGAGTTCGAGCAGCGAGTGGCGCGCGCGCAACTCGCGGTAGCGATCACGCATCTCAATCCAACGCCGTGCCTTGCCGGCTTGCAGGCGCAGAGAGCGCACGGCCTTGGAGACTTCGGCGAGCACGTCGTCCACCCGCGCAAGGTCTTGGGCAACTTTCTCCAGTTTCAGTTGCGCCTCGTGTTTGCGCGCGCGATAGCGCGAGATGCCGGCGGCCTCTTCGAACACGCCGCGACGCTCGGCCGGATTGGCTGCGAGCACTGCGTCAATCTTTCCCTGTGCGAGCACCATGTAGCCGCGCACGCCAAGCCCGGTGTCCATGAGCAGGTCGCGTACGTCGCGCCTGCGCACTTTGCGCCCTTGCAACAGGAACTCGCTCTCGCCGGTGGCGAAGAGTCGGCGCGCCACGGCCACCTCACCGCCCGCCTCGGCGACCAAGCCTTCTGGATCCCCCAGCACGACCTCGACCATGGCGTAGGGAGCGGAGGCGCGACCTTCCGCTCCCTTGAAGATCACGTCTTCCATGGCATCGGCGCGCAGAGCCTTGGCCGAGCGCTCGCCGAGCACCCACAACAGCGCGTCCACGACGTTCGATTTTCCGCATCCGTTCGGGCCGACGATGCCCGTCAGTCCGCGCTCGACCGGGATCACGGTCCGGTCGGCGAAGGACTTGAAGCCTTCGAGCTCGATGCGTTTGAGGTACATGCGGGGGTCAGACTCGCTCAGGTGCGGAACGGGAGGCGACCGGAGTCAGATGGGCCGCCCATGCGGCGCCGCAGACGGCAGCAGCGGGTAGTTCCAACCAAGGGGCAGTGTCGAGAGCCAGGCCCACCATTTCAACGGATTCCAGGCCTGCGCACCAGCCTACTTCCAAAGCCGGGGCAGTTTCCAGCGGAGCCCGCTCCGCAAGCCGCGCACCTGCCGCCTCAGTAAGCGGCGGCGAGAAGTGCTCCGCGCGCAGATTCACCTTCCGCGGGGCGCGCTCGAACAGATCGCGCAGAGCCAATAAGTAGCGGCGCATCCGGCCGGAGCGCACGCCGGGGTCCGGATAGAGCAGAGCGGAGGCCTCGCGCAATCCTGCCGGAAGGAGAACGACCCGCGGAACCAGGTCCGCGTCGGCTCGACGCGAGAGTGTGGAGAGCGCGCGACAGGCATCGGCAAGCGACTCGGCCACTGCGGCGTGGAAAAGCGCGTCTTCCCAGGGGCCCGCCGCCCGCGCAGCTGCAGCGATGTTGATCACCGCATGTCGGTGGGTCACCGAGCGCACCAACTCCCCTGAGGGCGGCAAACGATGCTGTGGCGGCTGCCACTGCACCAGGGTGCGCCCACGCTCCGCCAACGCCTGCTGCTCCTCTGCGCCGAGGCGCAGATAAACGGCTGCAGGCATCGCGTGCCAATCGCCATCACGACTCCAGGACGCGGCGAGTTCCGGATCGCTCGTCGCCAACCGCAGCCGGGCACTACCCCCACCGAGCCAGCGGGGAATCTCGCGGGAGCGCTCAGAAGCACCGAAGGAGGCCGGGATGAACACCTGCAACTCCCGGGTCTGAGCACGATGCTCAGAGACGCGGCGCCAAAAACTCTCCTCCAATTCCCCTTCTGCGGGACGCAGACGCACGCAGGCCGGCCGCAACCAGTCGCCCAAACCGGGAATCTCGTAGCGACCAGCCATCCAGGCTTCGCGCTCCGAGGCTCCCATCAATTCTTCCAACGCGAAGCGGGCGAGCAGCTCTTCGCCGAGTGCCGGCCGAGGATCTTGGGCGTCGGGGCCGATCGTAGGCAGGGAGGATCCTCCCAATCCCAGCGGCAGACAGGATCCGCCCAGCCAGGCGCGCAATTGACGCCGGTCGAGGCCGAGCCGCTCCGGAGTGGGCGGTCCGGAGGCCAAGCCCGCGGTCCGGCACTCGTTGTCGGCGAGCGCGGACACCAGGCGACCAGTGAGATGGCGCAGCCCCATGGCGATGGAGCGGCGCTCCACGCGGCGCGCAATGCGGCGCGCGACGAGGCCCTCCAGGTATCGGTCGCGCATCAGCGAGCGTGCAAGTCGCGCCCGCTCCCAGCGCGCTGATTGATCCTCGCGGCCATCCTGGGCGTGAACGCGCAAATCTTGAACCAGTTCCTCTTCGTCGTCGCGATAGGCGCGGTAGGCCAGCGCGGAGACCTCGCAGTGGAACTCGCGAAGGACTTGTTCCGCAACTTCGGAAACCCGTGAAGTCGGCACGATGTCCGCGCCTTCGCGCGCAAGGCGCAGCATCACGACTTCGGTGAACTGGCGCGCGTACTCCGTGCTCTCGCTGCCGGATTCCAGCGCGATCTCCAGAGACTCGACGAGGCGCAACTCCTCGAAGGCGACTTCGGATCCGTCACGCTTGCGCGCTCGAGTCGGCATCCGCTCGATCGTCACGCGCCGCCGCCCTTCTGCAGCAGAGGCTTCAACTCTTCCAGGAATTGCTGCACGTCTTTGAACTCGCGGTACACACTGGCGAAGCGCACGTAGGCCACTTGGTCCAACTTTTTCAATTCCTCCATGACCAGCTGACCGATGTACTTGCTGCTGACCTCACGCTCGAACATCTCGGTCAGGCGGCGCTCAATGTCGGAAGTGATGCGCTCCAAATCTTCCATCGCCACCGGACGCTTCTCACAAGCCTTCAGCATGCCTCTGAGGATCATGCTGCGGTCGAAAGGTTCCCGCGAACCGTCTTTCTTGACCACTCGAAGCGGGGTTTCTTCCATGCGCTCGTAGGTGGTGAAGCGTCGGCTGCACTCCAGGCACTCCCGCCGCCGACGAATCGAAAGGCCGTCGGCCGCTGCGCGCGAGTCAATGACCCGGTCGTTATCGGTGTTGCAGTAGGGGCAGCGCAAGGCCAGGGGTCGCGGCGCGATCGATTCCGCAGGGGGTTCTACCACAAGGGGTAGGGTGGATCCAGGATGGAGGGGCGGGATGCTACCTACCCCCTCCCATCCGTCCTTGCCGAGACTGATCGGCCACCGGGGCGCCGCGCGCCTGGCGCCTGAGAACACCTTGGCCGGCTTTCGGCGCGCGCATGCCGAAGGCGCGCGCTGGGTGGAGTTCGATTTGCGCCTGAGCGCAGACGAGGTGCCGATCGTGCTGCACGACGCCACGCTCGATCGGACCACTAACGGAAAGGGACCGGTCGCCGCTTGGCGTTGGAGCGCGTTGCGTGAGCTGGACGCCGGAGTTGAATTCGATGCGCGCTATCGCGGTGAGGGACTCCCCTCGCTGGAGCAGGCCTTGGCCTGTTGCCAGGAACTCGGCCTGGGAGCGAATCTCGAATTCAAGGCTGAGGAAGGCGGCGCGGATGCATTGGTTGCGGCCTCGGCTGCTGTGCTGAAGCGCATGCCCATTCCCGTGATTCTCTCGGCCTTCGAAGCAGAGGCGCTCGAAGCCGCCGCGCGCCGACTCCCGTCGCTGGCGCGCGGTCTACTGTTCGGCGAACCCCCGGCGGACGCAGCCGCACGCGCTCAGGCTTTGGGCTGCGCGAGCATTCACGTCGTGGAGCACAGCTTGCATCTCGCAGCCGTTCGTGATTTGCAGCGTCATGGAGCGAGCGTGCTCGCTTACACCGTGAACGATGCAAGGCGCGCCCTGATCTTGTGGGGTTGGGGCGTGAGCGCGATCTTCAGCGACGATCCGGGACTGCTGACTGCAGCGCGGTGAGCGCCGAGGAAATGCGCGCGCGATCGGCGGCCGCCAAGCCCCAGCCCAGCCGCGTACGCCGCAGGAGGACGTCGTCGGCGGTGCGCGCCCATTCCTCACGCACGAACCAGGCCAATTCCCGGGCGTAGAAACCAGGAAGCAATTCTTCGCCGAGATCCGAGACTTGCAGCGCGCCTCGAAGGACTGCGAAAGCTTCCTCGCCGTGGCGCGCGGCCAGGTCTTCAGCCGTGGCGGCCGACAGTCCAGAAACCTGAGTTTGGAGCAAACGGCTCAGCTCCGGAATGGTGCGACCGCCACCAGGAAGCAGCGCATCGGCTGTCCAAGCGGGTCCGCACGCCGGAAAGTTCGCCGCCAATAGGTCCACCGCCTCTTCCGCGAGCGCGCGATGCGTGGTGAGTTTGCCGCCAAGCACGTGCAGCAAAGGAGCATTCGGCTGCGTGCGGTCCAGCCGCAGCCGGCGATCGCGGCTCACCCGTGAAGGATTCCCGCGTCCGTCGTCAAAGAGTGGACGCACGCCCGTGAATGTGGCCAAGACAGCTTCGCGCCGGGGCGCATGCTCTCCCATCCAACGGGCGGCAGCGTTGCAGAGATAGTCCGTCTCGACCTCGTGGGGTCGGGCAGATTCGGGCGGTCCTTGCAGGAGGACGTCGGTAGTGCCGAGCAGGGCCAGCGATCGTCCCCACGGCAAGAAAAAGACCACGCGGCGATCCGCATTTTGGAACAGATAAGCGTGCCGCTCTGGGTATGGGCGTGGCACCACCAGATGGGTGCCTTGAACCAGCCGCAGTCCTCCTCGCGGCGGCGCCGCAGCCAAGCGCGCGGCTACGGACAGAGCCCACGGGCCTGCGGCATTGACCACTGCTTGCGCGCGGATGGTGAAAGATTTTTCTGCAGCTCCCCCTCCCTCGGGGCGCTGCGCCTGAAGTTCCACCTCCCAAACCCCAGCGAGCGGACGAGCAGCCCGTACTTCCATCCGCGTCCAGACTTGCGCGCCGCGCGCAGCTGCATCGCGCGCGAGTGCCAGGACTAGGCGCGCGTCATCCGTGCGCGCATCGTGGAACTCGAAGCCGCGGTTCCACACGGAGCGCAGATTTGCGCCCGCGGGATCGCGGCGTAAGTCCAGCGTGCGTGCGTGCGGCATGGCTCCAGCCCCTCCCATCCGGTCATAGAGCCAGAGACCCAGGCGCAACATCCAACGCGGACGGAGATCCGAGTCGTGCGGCATGACGAAACGCAGCGGCTCCACCAGGTGAGGCGCGGCCTTCAACAATCGGGCGCGCTCTCTCAAGGATTCGCGCACCATGCGGAACTCGCCGTGCTCGAGATAGCGCAATCCACCGTGGATGAGTTTGCTCGTGGCGCTGCTCGTCTCACCCGCGAGGTCGCCGCGATCGACGAGCGCCACGCTCAGTCCACGACCCGCTGCATCGCGCGCAATGGCACAGCCGTTGATGCCCGCGCCGATGACCAGCAGATCGAACTCGGCGCTCATTTGCCCACGCAGAAACGCGCGAAGAGACGATCCAGCACTTCCTCAGGGGCCAGCGCACCCGCGAGTGCCGCCAGCGCATCCAGGGCCTCACGCAACTCCTCCGCCACGAGATCGGCGGCTCCTCCACGCTCGTGCAAGGCGCGGGCTCGCGCCACGGCGTCCGCGGCCGCTTGCAAGGCGGCGGCGTGTCGGTCCGCGGAGGACAGGCGGGCGGCCGTGGCTTCCGCCTGAACCTCGCAGAGGCTTGCGGTGCGCGCGGCAAGCGCCGGAAATCCCGCGCCCGTGCGCGCACTCACGGCCACGGCATCCGTCCAGGTCGCAAAAGCCAGTGAGGCGCGAACGGGAAGCTCCGATTTCGTGAGCACGATCAAATGGGGAATCCCGGCAGGCGGTGCCGGAAGCGTGGCGACAGGATCACTCAAGTCCACGCAGAGCCAGGCCATGTCCGCTTCACCCTCATCCGACTCCGCGCGCGCCCGAGCGGCCGCATCGCGGGAATCGGCCGCTGCTCCCCCCAGTCCGGGACCGTCCATGAGGATCCACGGCAAGTTGGTGCTCACTCCACTCCAGGGCGCCTCCAAGCGATCGCGCGTGGTGCCCGCCTCTTCTGCGATCAGTACTTCCACGCCGGTAAGCGCGCGAAACAAGGAACTCTTTCCCGCATTCGGTCGGCCGATCAGCGCGATGCGGAACTGAGGCCGTCCCCGCGCCGCCCGCTGCGTTTCGCGGGCGCGCCCGTGTGCGAGCGCGGTTCCGGCCTGATCCAGCCAAGCGGCGATTTCTCCGGGCATCAGATCTTGCGAATCTCCTTCCTCAAAGTCCAAGCCGGCTTCAAGTTCGACGAGCGCAGACAAGAGGGCTTCTCGTGCGCTCGCCATTTCTTTCCCAAGTGCGCCGCCCAATATGGCTGCTGCTGCTCGGGCGCTTGCAGCACCGCGCGCGTGAATGAGGTCCAGCACAGCCTCGGCTTGCACGAGATCCAAGCGTCCGTTCAAGAATGCACGACGCGTGAACTCGCCAGGATCGGCCCGACGCAGGCCTCGCGCGAGCCATGCATCCATAATGCAATCCAACACGGGCTGGCTTCCGGCGAGATGCAGTTCCGCAACGTCCTCGCCCGTGGCACTCGCTGGTGCTGGCATCAGCCAGAGCGCGGCGGAGAGAGCGGCGCCGGGCGTCCACTCCCACCTTCCTTGCAGAACCTGACGTCGCGGCGGGCCTTCTGGCCGCGGGAATCCCTCAGGCAGTAGTTCCGAAATTCGCTCCAGCAACTGCGGGCCGGACATGCGCAGCACACCACGTTCCGCCCCCGCGCGGGGCGTCGCTTGAGCAACGATCGCATCGAGGCGGCTCGACGCGGCGCGCATGCATCCCCCGGGGCTAAGCCCGCCTCTTCTTGGCCGGCGGCGGCGGAATCACCGCCCCCGTCACGACGGGAGTCGGAATCGGCCAATGCTTGCGGATGACCTTCTGCTCGAAGATGCCGAGCGCGGAAGAGGTGATCATGTAGAGCGAGAGACCGGAGGCGTAGTTGTAGAGCAACAGACCGAAGAGCACGGGCATGATGGCCATGATCTTGTACATCTGAGCCTGTTGCGGATCCACCGGCTTGGGCATGGACCGCTGGTGAATTACCCACAACACCACCATGAGCAGAGGCAAAAGGTTGAAGCTCGTGACTGAAGATAGCGGCCAGAAATTGAGCAGAGGCCCATTGAACTGCACCAAGGCATCCGGCACCGAGAGGTCGTGGATCCAGAAACCGAACGGCTTCAGCCGCAGATCGATGGAAGACCGCAGGGCAGCGAAGAGTCCGATGAACACCGGCATCTGAAGCAAGATGGGCAAGCAGCCGCCGATGGGAGGAGTCAGCTTGTACTGCTGATAAACCTTCATCGTTTCCTGCTGCTTCTTCTGCTTGTCGTCGCCATGCTTCTCGTTGATGGCGTCGAGCATCGGCTTGACCTTCGCCATTTTGGCCGAGTACTCCCCCATCTTGACTTGGCTATGCCGCGTGACCGGGAAGACCAAGGCGCGCACCATCACGGTCAGCAGAATGATTGCAACTCCCCAGTTGCCCACGAGCCAGTGGAAGGCCTTGAGCAGGCCCAGAATCACAGGCGCCACGTACGGAGTCAGGAAGATCTTGTAGAACCAAGATGTTCCGTAGTCGGCGCGATCGGGCAATTCCGAGAGCGGACCATAAACGGCCTCACCCATGATCCCATCGTCCTTGGGGCCTACGTACCAGCGGAAAGCACGGCGTTCGCTTGAGGAGGCTGCGGGCATGGCCAGCGTGAAGGAGCCGCCTACCGAGGTGCGCGACCAGAACTCCGCGCGTTTGGGATCCACGAAAGCGCCCGTGAGAGCCTGCGGATTGCGCCGAATGAAGGCGAGGTCGTCGAAGAAGACCTCGGCCACGGCGCCGTTGAAGTCGCGATCCAGCGCGTGAATGGCGCTGATGAAGTATTTCGATCCTTCCGCCACCATCGGAATCGAACCGCTCCAACGGTGGGCTACGGCACGCGAAGGCGGAAGCCCGCCATTGGGAAAATGGAACTCCACGTCATCCAACTGGCCGTGCTCGGTAAGCCCGGCGGCGGCCCAAGGATTCCGGTAGTAAGGATCGGGAGTGACTTCGATTCCGCCGCCCGTGGCCAGACGGAAGCCGACGTCCTGACCCAGCAGCGGTCCACCCGCTGCAGGCGCAATCAGAGTGACCTCGGCTTCGAAGTGATAGGCGCCTTCGGGCAGCCGCACGGTTTTGATCACCTGGATGCCCGCAGCAGAAGTCCAGTGAAAGCGCAGTTCTCCTTGAGCAGGCTCGCTCTCCACGGTCCACTCCACTCCATCCAGATTAGGCTTCACACCCGTAACCGGATCTGCGGGCAGCAGGATGTCCGAGGTTTCGGTCAGGCGGAAACCGTCCCGCTTGCGGTGATAGATGACCCCCTGCTCGCCTTCGCGCTGCGGACTCTTGGACGGCACGCGCGCGCTGTCGAACGCCACAATCCAATCGCTCGGCTGAGGCTCACCTTGCACCAAGTGGCCAAGGTACTCCTTGAGCACCACCTTGCCGCACGACGCGCCCAGCGCCGTCCACTCCGAGCGGATCAGAGAGTTCTCGAGAACCAGCGGATAGTCCGACGACTGCGGCTGGCTGAAGTCTTCGAGCGTGATCGCTCCGATCGCGACCGGAGCCTCGTCCGGCGCCGGCATGCACGTGCGAACGATGAGGATCGCAACAAGCGACCAGAGAGCAATGGTGAAGATCCTGCGTCCCATCAAAATGACTCGGCTCAGCGGCCAACCAACAAGCGTTCGGCAAGGCTGGACGGAAGTCCGGCCTCAAGAATGCGGCGACCAGCCGCTTGGTGGTCGTACGCCACGCGACGCCAACGCACGCTGATTCCGTCGAAGAGCGCGTAGCTGCTCCGCGGATCGCCATCGCGAGGTTGGCCAACACTACCGACGTTGATCATGTAGCGGCGCCCCGGCTCCAACTTGAGCAAGGCGTCGTTATCGGCCGCGCGTTGGAAGGCATCGCCTTCGGCGAACCAACCCGGGTGGTGCGTATGGCCGTAGAAGGTCAAGCGATGCCGGGAGGCAGCGAAGCTTCCGGCCACGCGCTCATGCTCCGGCCCGAAGTTGGGCATCAAATATTCAGCCAGCGGATGGCGCGGCGAAGCATGCACGAGATGCACGGTTTCGGCGCCCGGCCCCGGAGCAAGGTCCATCGAAGGAACCAAACTCCCGAGCCAATCCCACAGAGGCCAATTCTCTTCGCGCTCGGCGTCCAGCGCAGCGCGAGTCCACTCGATCGCCCGCAGCGCCCGCTCGTTGAAGCCCGCGGCGTCGCGATCGTCGAGCAGGGCGGCGTCGTGATTCCCTTGCAGCACGACCTGGCTGATTTCTCGCGTGCGCAGGATCACTTCGCGGGGGCTTGCGCCATAGCCCACGATGTCTCCGAGGCAGACGATCGCGTCCGGTTTTTGCACCTCGACGTCCCGCAGGACGGCGTCGAGCGCCTCGCGGTTCGCGTGCAGATCCGAGATGAAGGCGATCAACGAAAAAGTTCCTCAGGGATCCGCCACTTCCGCGGCTCCTGGGGGCCGGGTATTGTCGAATCCCCGCGCCGGAGCCGCAACCGCCGGAGCGAGCTTTTCACCCGCCATGCCCCGCCTTCTGCACCTCATCGCCGTCTTCGCGCCCGCGCTTCTCGCTACCGGGGAGCTCGCGGCTCCCTTTTCGCTGCAGCAGGAGCCCGCAACTCCCCCGCTGCCGGAAGGTGCGGTGGCGCTCTTGAATGGCGAGCCGGTGACCCTGGAGGCCTACAAGGAGTTCCTCTGGAAACAGTCCGGCAAGCGCGCGCTGCCGCAGATGCTCGACGAAATGCTGCTGCTCAAGGCCTGTGAGCGCTTCCACGTGAGCGTGGATACCGCTGCCGTCGAGGCCACCGTCGCTGAGCGGCTCGCCCAGATCTCCCAAGGTCGGCCGCAGTCTGACTTCGCCTCGGACATCCAAGCGCGGGGTTTTGACGAAGCGATGCTGCGCGCATCTTTGCTCGAGGAAGCGCTGCACGTGGCGCGCCTAGACGCACTCCTTCGTGCGACGCGCGTGGCCACCGACCAGCGCCTGCAAGCCGCCTTCGATGCGGAATACGGACCCGGCGGCGTGCAACTCGAACTCCGCCAAGTTCTGTGCATGCCACACGTGCTCCGCGCCGAGAAAATCAAAGCCGGCGCCGACGCACGCGAAATCGATCTCGAGTCCTGCAAGGCCGAGGCCCGCTCACGCGCGGAGGACGCGCGTCACCGCCTCCTCGCCGGCGAAGCCTTCGCAGCGGTTGCCGAGGCCCTCTCGCATGATCAAACCACGCGTCTCGCGGGCGGCCAGATCTTGAACTACCGCCCGGGCATTTACGGAGCCGAGTTCACGGCAGCGGTTGCGGCCTTGAAGCCGGGCGAGACCTCTGCGGTGATCGAGACCGCGGCGGGATTCCACATCGTGGAAGTCACGATGCGCACCGTCACCGATTTCCAGAAGGTGCGCGCCAGCCTTGTGCTCTCGGTGATGAGCGCAGAACCCAACTGGCAGGAACGCGAGGAACTGCTCGCCGGACTGCGCAACCAGGCGAAAATACAGCTCTGGTAGCCGTCAGGAGTTCCGCGCACCGTAGAGGCCGCGTCGGCGAAGCTCCGCTTCCACCGCAGGTCGCAAGCCCTGGGGTGCACGAGCCGCTGCCAAATCTCTGCGAATCTGCGTGCTGCTCACGGCCTGCTCGGCCATGGGCAGCCATTCCGCTCGAAAGTCCCGCGCCAACTCAGGAGTGAGCGCCGTGCAAAAGCTCTCCAGAGATCCCGGGCCCCACCCCGGCCGCGGAGCGAAGGCAAATCCACTGAGGCGAAAGAGTCGCTCCAGGTCGCGCCAACTCGCGAGATGCTCGAGCGAATCTGCTCCGAGCAGCAGCAAGAAATCGGTGCCCGGGTGGAGTCGGGCCAAGGTTTCCAGAGTGTCCACGGTGTAGGACGGGCCGGGGCGTTCCAACTCTGCCGTGAAAATTTCTTCCCCCGGCCGCGTGGCCAGCGCCAACTTCAACAGCGCGAGCCGATCCTGCGCGGGTGCTGGCTCCCGCTCCGGCTTGTGCGGCGCGTGACCAGAAGGAATCCACAACAGGGAAGCATTCGGGTGCGCAGCACGCGCGGCGTCGGCGATCGCTTCATGCCCGCGATGCACAGGGTCGAAGGATCCGCCGAGCAGGAGCAGTTTCAAGGGAGCTGCTGCTCCGCCAAAGCCAACTGCAACGCCTGATCCAGCCGTAGTTGGACTTCCGGCGGCGGAGCGTTGTTGCCCGCGAGGTCACGGACCTTGAGTTGGCGACTGCTGCGTTCTTCCGGACCGAGCACCGCCAGCCAGCGCGCGCCGCTCTTGCCCGCCTCTTTGAGTTGTGCACCGGCCGACTTGCCACGCAGATCGCAAGCCACCCGCATTCCGTCCAGTCGGAGGGCCTGCACCAGGCGGAGCACGGGAAGACGCTCGTCCTGGCTCACGGCCACGCACCAGATTTCCGGCGCGAGCGCCGCACGCAGATCGCCGAGCGCCTCCGGCGCGGGCAAGCCAAGTTCGGCAAGCGCAATCTCCGTGGGGGTGAAACCGATCGCGAAGCCGACGGCGGGAGTTGCGGCTCCGCCGAGTTCGGTCACCAATCCGTCGTAGCGGCCGCCGCCGCACAGAGCGGAACGAGCACCAAGCGGCGGGTAGTGGATCTCAAACACGGTGCGGGTGTAGTAATCCAGTCCGCGCACGATGCCGCGGTCCTCGCGCACCGTGCGGCCCAACGCGCGCATGGCTTCGATGAATCCTGCATGGTGATCACGGGCCTCGGTGCCCATCACCGAAAACAGATCCGGCGCTCCGACGTTGAGCGCGCGGCAACGCTCCACCTTGCAGTCCAAAAGGCGGAACACGTTGCGCTCGTAGCGCTGACGACAGTCCGCGCATCGTTCCGTGAGTTGCGGCTGGAAGAAAGCCCGCAAGGCTTCACGCCACACAGCGCGGTCCGACGGATCCCCCATCGAATTGACCCGAACTTCGAGCGCAGTGCCGAATCCCAACTCTTCGAAGAAACGCAAGGCGACCTCTACGACCTCGGAATCCGCGAGCGGGCCGGCAGCGCCGAACAATTCCAAGCCGAATTGGGTGAACTGCCGCTCACGTCCTTTCTGCGGACGCTCGTAGCGAAACATGGGGCCCAGGTAGAACCACTTCTGCAAGGGCGCGCGCTGGGGACAACCGGCCTCGACGTAGGCGCGCGCGGCTCCGGCTGTGCCTTCTGGGCGGAAGGTGTAGCCGCCCACGGATTCCTCCGCCTCCGACTCCACGCGCCGGGGCACGGTAAACATTTCTTTCTCCACGACGTCGGTCGCGTCTCCCAGGGAGCGCGCAAAGAGCCGGGTGTCCTCAAATAGCGGCGGCCGCACCTCGTGGTAGGCAGCCGCCTCCGCCACGCGGCGGGCCACGCGCTCCAAATGGCGGACCAGGACGAGGTCCTCCGGCAGGAGATCGCGCGTGCCGCGCGGACGCGAGATGGGCTGAGCCAAGGGCCGACAGGATAGCCCGATCCAGCCGGGATTGACGCTCCCCCGAGCGCAGCCTAGCCTGGGGGCCTGCTACCGCGATGAAGCACCGCCTCGCTCCGACCCTTTGCGCCGCCGCGCTCGCCCTCAGCGTGGGCACTTCTTGTGCCAGTGAACCCGATAGCGCCTTGGGCACTTTCACCGGAGCCTGGTCCGAATGCTGGACCGATTCCGGGGAAGTTCTCGGCGGGGCCTTCTTGAACGTTGACCACGACGACCCCTATGACCGTCCAGACGGTTGGGCCGACCAAGGCGACAACCCGAGCCGCGCAGCGTCGCGCCTGTTCCTGGACTCCGGAGATCACAGCGATTTGCGCATCCGCCGCAGCAATCCCCGCCGCGAGGAAAACTCCGCACGCTCGTTCTTCCATTGGATTCTCGACGTCGAGCCGCGCAGCGGAATTTAAGCACGGTCTTCCATTCCGCACTCGGCCCGGCGCAGTTTGCCCTGGGCCGTTCGCTTTAGGTCGATCCTTGCGCGGGTTAGGCTGCAGGCATGCGCACGCTGCCGGTCCTCTTGGTCCTCTCCGTCGCCGTGATTGGCGGCCTCGGATTCTCCACCCGCCTTTCCGCCGCCGCGGAGGAGTTGCGCCGGCTTCCCGTTCAGCAGGATCCGGATGAGTATGAAGAAGGGCGTGAGCGAGCCGAGATCGAGCGCGATCTGGCGAGCACGCTACGCGAACGAGAACTCCTCGTTTCCCAGCAGGCGCTCGAGCATTTTGATTTCAACAAACAGATCACCGAGGCGAGTTTTGCACTGGATGCAGCGCGTGCCGAATGGAATGCCTTCGATACTCACGGCATGAGCGCCACACTGGCACAATCCGAATTGAATCTCACGGAGAGCGCGGACGGTCTGCAAGATGCGCGCGAAGAGATGGAACAGTTGGCGCAGATGTACGGCGACAACGAACTCGCTGATCGCACCGCGGAAATCGTCCTGCGGCGGGCGAAGCGCAGCATCGAGCGGGCCGAGAGCGGTCTGAAACTCGAAGACGCTGAGTTCAGGCATCAGACTCAGATGGCGTTGCCAATCGAAAAACTCAGTTTGAGTCACGCAGTGGCGAGCGCCGAGTTGGAGTTGCGCTTGGCCGAGCTCCAGTACGAGACGATGGAACTGGAGCAACGCAATGCGCTCGCCGATCTTGATGCGCACCTCGCCGAATTGCGTGAAGAGCTTGCTGAAGCCAAGGCGGCCGAAGCCGAGGCCGCCAAGTGATCTGGATCGCCTGCGCCCTGGCCGCGCTGCAAAGCCCGGCCCAAGTCGCATTGCCGGATCGCACTCAGGCCACAGCGAGCATGCGTGCGA
>CAZCXL010000035.1:0-577 GCA_964502625.1 uncultured Planctomycetales bacterium
CGATGCCACAGGAAAACTCGATCGCGCCATCGACCTGGGAGGCAGCGCTTCACACGGTCTCGCCGTGGATGCTGCCGGCCAACTCGGTGCGGCCTGCACACTTTGGGGGAACGAAATCCTGCTCCTCGACCTCGTCGCCGAAGAATTGCTTTCCGTCACATGGACCCTCGGCCTCGGCTCTGGGCACGCGCAGCCCAATGACGCGATCTTCGCGCACGGAAAACTCTTCGTCACCTGTCAGGGAAGCGAATCGCTCCTGGTGTTCGACTCCCTGCCTGCAGTCGGCGCGCCTCCGGACTGGCTGCCGGGCCTCACGACCAACTCCCAGACTCCAGCGCGCGGCTCGGTCGTCATCGCCACGCTGACCGCCCTTCCCGGCGAAGCCTGTTGGTTGCTCGGCTCGGCCGCTTGCGAGGCCGCAACGGTGCACGGGGTGCCGCTCCGGCTCGGCTCCGCGCCGATGCTGCATGCCTCCGGGATCGGCACCTGTTCCCGTGCCTTGAGCACACCCGCTGCCGCGGCCGCCGCCGGCCGGACGTGGTTCCTGCAGGGCGTGTTGCAGCGCGGCGGAAGCCTC
>CAZCXL010000035.1:587-13628 GCA_964502625.1 uncultured Planctomycetales bacterium
GGCATCCCGGCACCTTCGACCTGGTAGTGGCTCCCGGCTGGTACCTTCAGGGCGACCTGCGCGAGCGGCTGCGCGGCGGCCGCCCCGCCCGCCCACCCGCTCGGGCGGTCCCGGAGGGCGCGCTACACTGGGCCGCCCATGCTTCGCCCGGTCCTTGGTCTCGTTCTGCTTGGCGCCGCCACCGTGAGTTGCGGCACCATCCCTCCCTACTCTCAAGTGCGCCAGCAAGATCTGGTGGGGAAGAACGCCATCAAGTTGCGTGGCTCGCTCTGGAGTTCCATGAACGTGCGGTCCGAGGACGCAACCTTTCCCAAATCGGACGACGTGGACTACGAGGTGGACCGATTCTCGACTTACGGGATCGAGTTCGAGCGGTTGATCGGCAACCAATTCACCGTCGGGTTCTCCTACGACACGCGGGACATACAACTCGACGGCACGCACTCCCCCATTCAGGGCGAGCAGATCTCTCTCGGTCTGCGGCGCTATTTCGGCAACCGCGCGCTCACGGCCTTCGTGCTGGGCCAGTTGATCTATCACCAATCCCTGGACTTCCCAGGCGAACTGGGCCTCGACCTCCGAGAGTCGGACGACTTCCTGGGCATCGGCCTAGGCGGCGGCGCGAACCTCGCGATCACGGAGCACTTCTCGATCGAGTCCTATCTGACCTACGAGATCTCCCCGGACGTGGACACGTTCAAGCGGCGCATTGACGGCCCCGACGCACCAGTGGACCTGCGCTTCGCCTTCTCAGGTTTGATCGCCTACGTCGGAATCGGTTTCCACTTCTAGGCCGCGGCGAGTTCTTCGAGCACCAGGTCTCCGATCTCGGCGGTGCCGTGGGCGCCGACTGCGAGCGAAGTCATGCGCTCACGCAGCGTATGGAGAATGGCCGACTCCACGGCCGCGGCGGCCTGCGTTTCGCCGAGCCACTCCAACATCATTTGCACGGCGGCGATGGTCGCGATCGGGTTGGCGATCCCCTTGCCCGCGGCCTGCGGGAAGGAGCCGTGCACGCTCTCGAACAGCGCGCGTTGCCCGGGATGTAGGTTGGCGCTCGCGGCAATGCCCATGCCACCCTGCAGCATCGCGCCGAGGTCGGTGATGATGTCGCCGAAAAGATTGGTGGTGACGATCGTGTCCAGGCTCTCCGGCGACTCGATCATCCGCATGCAGGCAGCATCCACGTAGAGGTGTCCGGTCTTGACGTCGGGGTATTCTTTCCCAATTTCCGCGAAGACGCGTGTGTAGAGGTCTTGCGCGCGCACCGCGTTGGCTTTGTCCACCAGCGTGAGCTGCTTGCGCGGGCGCTTACGCGCCGCATCGAAGGCGTAGCGAATGATCCGCTCCGTGCCCTTGCGGGTGTAGAGCATCGGCTGCACGGCGACCTCATCCGCCGTGCCTTGGGCTTCGAAGGCCGGCTTCTGCACGTAGACGTCTTCCGTGTTCTCGCGCACCACCAGCATGTCCACGTGTTCGGGTCCCTTGCCCTTGAGCGGGCAGAATCGCTCGTCGAGCAGTTTCACCGGACGCAGATTCACGTAGAGATCCAAATCCCAGCGTAGGCGGCCGATGATGCCGCGCTCCAGCAGCCCCACTGGGGCGCGCGGGTCGCCGATCGCGCCGAGCAAGATGGCGTCGGCCGCGCCCACTTCCGCGAAAGCCGCGTCGGGGAAAATCTCTTGGGTCTTGAGCCAGTGTCCCGTGCCGAAGGGATACTCACGCGCTTCGATTCCGAAGCCGAACCGCGTGCCCGCCGCGCGCAGGACGCGCAGCCCCTGAGCCACGACCTCGGGCCCCACGCCGTCGCCGGCGATCACCGCGATGCGGTGCGTCTTCATCCGGGAATTCTACGGAGCGCGGTCCGCGATCGCGCGTCGTATCATGCCGAAATGCCGCGAAAGGAGCGATCGGAGCGCGAAATGGCGGCGTCGTGGATCCCCTTCGGACTCGGCCTGACCAAACCGAAGCATTTTCGCGACATGGCGCGGATTGCCTGGGAAAACCGGGACAATCTCGGCTACGCCTGGAAGGTTCTCTCCCGCGGCGTGTGCGACGGCTGCGCGCTCGGCACCAGCGGCCTCAAGGATTGGACCGTGAGCGGCACGCATTTGTGCATGGTGCGGCTCGAGTTGCTGCGCCTGAACACGATGGGCGCGCTCGACCCAGCCCGACTCGCCGATGCCGACGCGCTGGCGCGCATGTCGTCCAAGCAATTGCGCGCATTGGGGCGCATCCCCTACCCGATGCGACGGCGGCGCGGCGAGCGCGGCTTCACCCGCGTGAGCTGGGCGGAACTTTGGGCCGAAGCGGGCCCGCGCTGGCGCGCCTGCGCCCCCGCGCGCACCGCGATGTTCGTCACCAGCCGCGGCATCACCAACGAGACCTACTACGTGGCCGGCAAGGTGATGCGTTTCCTGGGCTCGCCGCACGTGGACAACAGCGCGCGACTCTGCCACTCGCCGAGTTCCGCGGCCCTGAAGGCGACGATCGGCGTCGCGGCCACTACCTGCTCCTACACGGATTGGTTCGAGAGCGACTTGATCGTGTTCCTCGGCTCAAATCCCGCGAACGATCAACCGGTGAGCACCAAATACTTGCTCGAAGCGCGCAAGCGCGGCGCGCGGGTGATCACGGTGAACGCCTACCGTGAGCCCGGAATGCGGCGCTATTGGGTGCCCTCTTCTCCGATGTCGGCCGTGTTCGGCACCAACATCTCCGACCGGGACTTCATGGTGCGCGTCGGCGGCGACCTCGCCTTCTTGAACGCGGCGGCAAAACTTCTGATCGAGCGCGGCGCGATCGCGCGCGATTTCCTAGCCACGGCCACGCGCGGATACGAAGCCTTCGCCGCGGAGCTCGCGCGTCAGCCGCTGGAGGAACTCTGCGCCCTGGCGGGAACCACGCGCGAAGATCTGGAAGCCTTCGTGGAGGAAATCGCGCGCGCCGAGCGTGGCGTGCTGGTTTGGTCCATGGGCATCACTCAGCACCCGCACGGCGCGGAGGCGGTGACCGCCATCGCAAACCTCGGACTGTTGAAAGAATGGGTGGGGCGGCCGGGCTGCGGCCTGATGCCGATTCGCGGCCACAGCGGCGTGCAAGGCGGCGCGGAGATGGGCGCCTACTCCACTGCGCTCCCGGGCAGCCTTCCGGTCAACGCGGAGAACGCGCGCCACTTCTCGCAATTGTGGGGATTTCCGGTGCCGGAACAACCCGGCATGACCACGGTCGAGTACCTGGACGCCGCGCATCGTGGAGAACTCGACGCGCTCTACTGCATCGGCGGAAATTTTCTTGAGACCATGCCGGAGCCGACGCGCATCGCCGCAGCGCTGGCGCGCATTCCGCTGCGGATCCATTCCGACATCGTGGTGAGTTCCCAGATGCTGGTCGAACCCGCTGAAACGGTGTACTTGTTGCCCGCTCGTACGCGCTACGAGCAAGAAGGCGTCGGCACAGAGACCAGCACCGAGCGCCGCGTCATTTTCTCCCCGCACATTCCCGGCCATGAGGTCGGCGAAGCCGGAAGCGAGTGGCGCATGCTGCTGGACTTCGCGCGCGCCGTGCGGCCGGAAGATCCGGCGCTTCCACAATTCATCGACGGCTCAGCCGTCCGCGCCGAAATCGCGCGCGCGGTGCCTGAGTACGCCGGGATCGAGAAGCTCGCCCGTCAGGGCGATCAATTCCAGTGGGGCGGGCCGCATCTGTGCGCCGACCGCGCGTTTCCCATGCCCGGTGGCAAGGCGCAACTTCTTCCGCTCCGTCCCCCTGGGCTCGGCGTCCCACAACCTGCGCGCGCCGCCGACGCGTTCGTGCTGGCCACGCGGCGCGGCAAGCAATTCAACTCCATGATTCAGCGCGAGCGCGATCCACTCACCGGTGCCGACCGCGATCATCTTTTCATGCATCCCGAAGACGCCGCGGCGCTCGGTCTGCTCCGCGACGATGCCGTGGAAGTCGTGAACGCCACCGGATCCATGCGCAGTCGCGTGTTCCCGGCGGACGTGGCGCGTGGCACTCTGCAGGCGCACTGGCCGGAGGCGAACGTGCTCATTCCGCACGGCGCGGTGGATACCGGCGGCGGCGTGCCGGACTACAACGCGCGCGTGCGCGTGCGCAAAGTCTCAGAGTGAGAGACTGCGGTCCGGCTGCACGCGGGTCTGCTGACTCTGCAGCCGCCACGGCAAGAAAAACACTGGCCGCGCCACCTGCACCGTCACTTCGGCGTCGGGGTCAATCCAACCTGTCACAAAACTGACGGTCATGGACTGCGAGAACCAGCCGCGCGTGAAATCGTAAGACTGCACCGCCAGCGTGTTGGAACCGCTCGCCGCCTGGGCCTCGTCGCGGCACAAACTCATGCCGCTGTCTGAGGCTGAATACGCATTCACGGCATTGCCCGCCGCGAGTAGGCCGAAGGTCAGTCCGACCGGAACGAGTCGGAGCAACCAGGGGCCGAGAGCGCGCATCGTCTTCTTTGCGGACGCGACCGGCGGCTGGATGAGGACTTCTGGAGGCCTTAGGGCAGGACCGGCAGGCTCCAGAGCCGCGATTGGTGGAAAGCGCCGTTGCGGGCGGCGGGATCCACGATCAATGCCTCGGCGAAAAGCGTGCGCCCGAGGAAGGCCGCAGGGATGGGAGGGCTCGTCCAGGTCCAGGAGCCTTGCGCATCCGTGCGCGACCCAGGCCGAGGTGTGCCGTAGTAGCCGAAGTCGGCCGCGCTGCAAACTTGTGCGGCCGCCAGGAGGGCGAGGGCGGAGATTAGACCGCGGAGGTGCAGTGGCCGCACTTGGCAGCCTTGACCGGGATCGGCATGCAGCATGCCGGGCAATCCTTGGTGGACGGCGCGGCGGCCGGGGCGGGAGCCTGCTTCTTCTTGGCGCTGTTCATCGCCTTGATCAGCATGAACACGGCGAAGGCCACGATGATGAAGGTAAAGGTGGCGTTGATGAACTTGCCGTAGCCGAGCACGACACCCGGATCGGTCACGACTCCTGCGGCATCCTTCTCCGGGGTGACCAGGGTCAGCACCAATTTGCCGAAATCCACGCCGCCGGTGAGTTTGCCAATCACGGGCATGATGATGTCATCCACCAAGCTCTTCACGATCGGCGTGAATGCGCCGCCGATGATGATGCCGATGGCCATGTCCATGACGTTTCCACGCATGGCAAAATCTTTAAATTCTTTCATCATTCCCATGTTGTCACCTCTTTGTTGGTTGGGGGGTTCGAGTAGCGGCGGCCGTCAGGGCACCCGCCGTGTAGGCAACAATGCGTCCGGCGAAGGCGCTCGCGGCGACCGTCAGCGGGCTCGCCAGCCAGAGCTGACCCGGGCCGCTGCGGCCTTGGAAGTTGCGGTTGATTGCCGAAACCGTCACCTGTTCCTTCACGTCGCTCACGCCTGGGCCGCAGCCGATGCATGCGCCGCAGCCGGGTTGAATCACGGTGGCGCCCACGCGCTCGAACAGCTCCGTCCAGCCTTGGGCGCGCGCGTACTCCATGACCGGGCGCGAGCCGAACTGAATGTAAAAGCGCACGCCGGGCGCAACTTTCAGCCCCGCCGCGTCCGCTTCGGCGCAGACCCGCGCGTAGTAGCGGAAATCCTCCACCTTGCCCGCGGTGCAGGAACCAGCGTAGGCGATGTCAATCGCCACCTCACCGATCTCCGTGACTTCCGCGCCGTTGGTCGGATCACTCGGAATGCCGCGGTCCGGATCGCCTGGATGCGCCACCATCGGGCGAATGTCCGTGAGCTCTACGCGGTGCACGCCGCCGTGATAGCGTGCGCCCGGATCTGGCCTCACGAAGTCCGCCTCGAACTCCGAGGCCGTGCGCCCCGGCCGCCGCTCCGCCAGCCATTCGGCCAACGCGCGATCGCCTTCTGCAATGCCGGTGCGTGCCGTGCACTCGGTGGCCATGTTGCAGAGCGTGGCCCGCTCGTCCGGATGCAGGGAGCGCAAGCCCGGGCCGCCGAACTCCATCGATCGGTTCAGCGTGTCTTCGCGCTTGGCGAAGGTGGCCAAAATGTGCAGCATCACGTCCTTGGCCGTGCAGCCGGAATCGAGAACGCCGTGCAACTCGAAGCGGATGCTCTCGGGCACCTGCACGAAAGTGAAGCCGCTGTAGGCGAGCGCCGCGTACTCGGTGGCGCCGACGCCATAGGACAGCGCGTTATTGCCCCCGCCCATGCAGGTGTGTGAGTCCGTGGCCTGCACGAAGTCGCCCGGGTCCACGAAGTCTTCGCGCGCGACTTGGTGGCAGATGCCGGGACTGACCCCGTCCACCGCGCCGTAATCCCGCACGCCCGTGTGGCGCTGAAACTCGCGCTGCAAATCGCGCAGAGTTTGAATCTTCGATGAAAACGGCGCCATGCGCGCCACGCCGTCGGCGTAGAGCAGGTGATCTTCGAACACCGCGAGCTTCTGCGGATTCTGCACCTGGTAATCGTTTCCGTATTCCTGGCGGAGAAACTCGTGCACCTGCGCAGTGGTGAACTCGTGACTGTAGCCGGCGTCCACACGCGCGAGCACGGCGTCACCCGGCTGCACGAATCGCCCGTCGCGGCCGGGGTTTAGCATCTTGGCCGCGATCATTTTCTCGGCCATGGTCATGGGCTGACGGCCGGTGGCGTTGGGTGGCAGCACGATCTCGCCCGAAGCCACGCGCTTCGAGAACGAAAAGAGTCCGCCGCCTTCCAGAATCAGGCGCGTGACCGGGTCATAGCGGCGCGTGAATTCTTCGAGCAAGATTTCTTCTCCGCCTTGGAGGCGCGCGAGCATCGCGTGGTCCCCCATCAATTGGCCGAGGTTGATGTTGTTGCGCTCGTGGATCGGCGCGAAGGAAGCAGCAAACACCATCCGCACGCCGGACCAGCGCTCGCACTGCGGCGCGGTCTCACGCGAGGAACCGGTGCCCTTGCGAAAGCCGCTGACGATCGCAGCGAAACCGCCGTCGATGAGGGCGTTCTGACGGAACACCCGCTTGCCTTCGCGCAGCAAACCTGCGTAAGCGTTCTTGGCAATCTCTGCCGGATCATGGTCAAAGCACACCCAAGCCGGCGTCATCACGTCGGTGTTGATGTCGTCGAGCAAGTCAGAGACCTGCAGATCCGCCATGCGCAGATTCAGGCCCTCGTAGAGCTGACGCTCGATCAGCCGCAAGTCCTTGGTCAGGAACAGCACACGCTCGCCCGGCGCCAGCCGGACGCGCTGCGGAGGCCAGGTAGCGTCACTCATCGCGAAATCGGGTCGAAACGAAAGCCCGCCGCTGCTGTGATCGGCCGCGGCGGGCTCTTCAAGTCCTCGAAGTGCGCAATTCTACCTCAGCGGCGCAAGGTGCGTGAAGCGACCCTGCGAGACCCAGTCGAGGACAAAGAGATCGCCGCGGGCGCCCCAAGCGAGGCCGTGCGGACTCACGAACTGTCCGTCGAGCCAGTCCTTGCGCGGCACGCCGTTGTTGGCGCGCTTGCCTTCGTCGGGCTGATCGCCGAGTTGAGCGAGCAACTCATTGTTGCCGTCGAGCAGCGTGACGCGCCCGGCGAGATCGGGCACCGCAAGCAACTCGCCGTGCACGGCCACGCCGCAAGGGCGCCGCAACATGCCCGAGATCACCCCCGTCAATGCGCCGTCGAGGGTGAAGGTCTGCAAGCGCCCGTTCTCGCGATCGGCGACGATCAACTGATTCGGCGTGCACCGCGTGTCCAGCGCGATTCCGTGCGGCGTGTGGAATTGCCCCGGCTCGGCGCCGGCGCCGCCCCAGCATTGCACCCAAGTTCCGTCGGCGCGAAAGCGATGCACGAAACCCAAGCCATAGCCGTCGGCCACGTAGACGTCGCCGTTGGGCGCCACGGCCACGCCGGTCGGAGCGAACTGCCCGGCGCTCTCGTACTTGCCGCTTTCTTGCGGAAAACCGCGGCGAAAGAGAATCTCGCCGTCGAGAGTGGCGCGCAAGATTTCGTGCCGGCCGATGTGCACCAGCCACAGCGACTTGCCGTCACGATCCAAAGTCATGCCGTGCAGTCCGCCCGCAAGATCCGCGCCCCACGCGTCCACGATGCGGCCGTCGGGTTCGAAGACCATCACTGCGCGCGCGGAATCCGTGTTCAGGTAGATGCGCCCGCGCGCGTCCACCACCACGCCGCCGTGCGTGTTGCCCGGCTCCAGGGTGGTCGAAAGCCGCGACCAGGTGGGATCCCAGCCGAAGCGATGCGCTCCCTCACCAACCTCCATCCAATGAGCGCGCGGCTGAACGGCGCAACCCAGAGCGAGCGCAAGGACCGCGAGTGAGAGAAACGCGAGGACGGCGGTGCGGGTCATGGCGCGAATGATAGGCGTTCTCCCAGCGCGAGCCATGATGAAGAAATCCGGGAGCGGATTTCGCCGCTCCCGGATCTCCCCCTCCCCCGCGAGGGCTCACTCCCCAAACCTGTTAGGGACGGGGTTGGAAGGTCGCGCTCATCGAGCGGCCGCCCTTGCTCACGGACAGGATGCTTCCGTCGTTGACGCGCGGACCGGTCGGACGGCCATCGGGGCCGGGAGTCACGAGCAGGCGCACGTTGAAGCGGGCGACGCGATCGGCGCCGGCGGTGGCGCTGCCGACCATGACACCGTCAATGCTCACGTCAACCGAAGATCCCGGATTGAGGTGCTGGAACTCGACTTCCAACTCCTGTTCGACGAGACCATTCTGCGGCGACTCCTTGTACTTGCCTTTCAGGGTCATGTTGCCCTGGGTGGAGAGTGCGTCCCAGATCTTGTCGTTGTTGTTGATCATGGTCGCGGAGCCGACGTTCGCCGTCGCTGTCCAAGCGAATGCGCCCGCGCAGAGGACCAAAAGGATTTTGCTGAATGCTTTCATGCTGAGTTGTTGAGTGCTGAGGGCGCGGCGAAATGCTCTGCCCGACGGAATGAGGAGCGGCAAGATCACCCTCCGTCCCTCATGCCGTGGGAAAATCTTCGCGGCTAGACTGTGTGCGTGACCGGCGACTCACGCTCCGAAGCCACGCGCCTCCTCCACAATCTCGCCGCCGGCGACGCCTCCGCGGCCGACGCGTTGTTCCCCATGATCTACGAGGACCTCCGCGGCCTCGCGCAGTCCTATTTGCGGCGCGAGCGGCCAGGGCACACGCTCCAGCCCACGGCGCTGGTGCACGAGGCCTATGTTCGGCTGGTGAACGCCGAAGGTCTACGCGTCCAAGACCGCGCGCATTTCTTTCGGCTCGCGGCGCGCGCCATGCGCCACATGCTGGTGGATCACGCGCGGCGCCGGCAAGCCTCGAAGCGCGGCAACGATCCGGTGATGGTCACGCAGTCCGCGTTGCAAAATTCAGGCACTTGGGACGAGGGGCGCTTGCTCGAACTCCACGACGCGCTCAGCACGCTCGCCGAGCAGGATGCGCGCAAGGCGCAATTGGTGGAGTTGCGTTTCTTCGGCGGCATGACGATCGAAGAGGCCGCCGCTGCCCTCGAGATCAGCCAGGCCACCGCTGAACGAGATTGGGCCTTCGCGAAGGCTTATCTGACGCGCCAATTGGGGCCAGACCCCACCGACTGATCTTTTTTTTACGGCAATGAGGGGAATGCCGCAGTTTCCGCGCCCATAAGGATAAGATGAAGCGTTCTCATCCCTCCATGCGCGCCTTCAGCCTCGTCCTGATGGGGGCTGCGCTGGCCGCACCGGCTTCAGCGCAGAACCCGAACGATCCGGGAATCCTGGATCCGATCGTCGAGTACTACCGCAATGCGGGAGTGCGCTTGCCCGGCACAGATCAGGTGCTGCCGCCCTCGGAATTGGTCAACATCGTCGGCCGTCCGCGCCGTACTCCGGCCGGAGGCGCGACCAGCGCAGCCGGAGCGGTGATCGGCGCGCAAGGAGCAGAGAGCCCCAACCGGGATCTGCGCACTGCGCTGGACGAAATGGACCGCGCAGCGACCGCTGCGAACGCGCCGCTCATGCGGCAGTGGGCGAGCGCGGCGGCGGACATCCTGAACGGCTCCACCCAAGGCCGCATCTACGACGGTTTCCCGATGCTCGCTCAAGACCGCGGCGCGTGGCGTGCGGACCACGTGCCCGGCGAATATCTCAGCAAGCGCGTCTATGACAGCGGCCGGCGCGCGCCCGGCCCGGGCGGCCGTCAACAAATCATCTGGACCGTCAAAATCAACGTGCTGATTTACGAAGACGAGATGGACTGCGACACCGCCTTCCTGATCTTCCCGCAACAGGCGCAGCCGCTCGACCGCCTCGTCGTGCAGTGGGCGATCTACTCCTCCGAGGGCGACAACTTCATCCCGACTACGATGCTCGAAGACTTCGCGCCCTTCGGCGAAGGCAAGTTGCCCTCCAAATCTTATGACGCTACTTGGTTGGTGGTGAACGCCAAGGAATTGACCGAAGTCGCCGTGAACCAAGGCACGATCGGCAACCTGCGCGGCCTGCAGGCCTGGCGCTACCGCACGCGGCGCCCTTGCGCGATTTTCGTGCAGCCGGTGTTCGAACACCGCAGTCCCTCGAGTCAACTCACCATCCGCGACGCGCGCGCCACGGCCGCCATGGAGTTGCGCCGCGGCGTTGGCCCGGACGCGGTCGGCAGCGCGGCGCCTGAGGCAAAAATTCGCGCCGTGGCGCTCGCGGCGGCCGGCGGCGCCTCGCCGGCGACGATCCTCCAAATGATGAATGATCCCCAGACTCCCCCGCTGGGACGCTGGCAGGACTGGAGCGGCACGCTCACCGACAAGGACCAGTTGCCGCCTGAAACCTGGATGGCGCTCGCGCAGGAAGGCATCACACCGGGCATGGCCGATCCCTTTGGCCCCTACGACGTGGTCATGGCTTGGGCCAATCACGAACTCTACGTGGTGGCCGACGACGCCGTGGTGCGCGATCCGATCTCCGGCGCGCCGATTCCACAGCCGGCCGATCAGCAGGGTGCGCGCATCCAGGTCAAGATTTTCAACCACGACGCGGTGCAGCACTACCTCACCGTGGAGGATTACGGTCCGCCGCTGCACGACGATATCGGCACGTGCAGCAATGCGCCGGGCGGCAGCCACAGCCTGGAAATCTTCAATCACAAGCCCATCTACGGCGCGCCCAAGATCCACGAACTGCAATGGCGCGCAGCATTCGGCATGCGCCGCGGAATCGGCCACGTGGAGCCCTACGACCTGTTTCCGCGCGTCGAAGATCAGGGCTTGCTCGAAGCCTTCACCGATCCCGCCGGCGGCGCGCGCACCGGCTGGGCTTGGCCCGTGGATCTGCGCGGCGCCGATTTCGTGGTGAGTCCGAGCGCAAGCTGGCTCGGCGTGAGCGGCGGCTACGCGCAGTCCGGCATCGCGAACGGTTTGCGCATCGGCGCGACCACGCCGGGATTCGGCATCGCGAAGATGCCCGCCGGCGACTTGCAAGCCTTTCACCCCGACGGCTTCCTCAACGCCGACACCAATCAAGATTTGATTCTCGACGCGCTGATCTTCCCGACCTGGATGCGCAACCCCGAGCCGCTGGGCGGTGATTTGATTCCCACTTCGCCCGACTTCGAGCCTTTCCTGTGGCTCTCGCCCGAGAACGGCACGCCGTGGATGGATCCGGCGAATCACGCCGCCGGTCCGTGGGCGGCGCGCACGCTGGGTTTCGGGCAACCGGTCGCGGCAGACTCTGCCGCCGTCTTCACGATTGTGCGCCCGCGCTTCACCGGCCAAGGCCTGTGGTACTCCGACGGCTTATGGCGCGACGCTGGCGTCGGCGTGACGCATCACCACGAGAACGAGTTCTAGCCCGCGGCGCGCAGTTCCGCTGCGGCGGCGGCAAGGTTCTCCTCGAGCCGCGCGCGGAGCGGATGTTCGGGCCGCGCCTTTGCCGCGATCGCGCGCAGCGCGTCTTGGTAGAGCGCCGCCGCCTCCTCCACGCGGCCGGTGAACTGCAGGAGCTCGCCGAGGTTGTTGCGGCTGCCCGCAAGGTGCGGATGGTCCGGCGGAAGCAGACGCTCGCGCATCGCCAAGGCTTCGCGTAAGCGTTGCTCCGCGTCCTGCAGGCGGTTGGCTTCAAACAGCGCCATGCCCCAATTGTTCAATTCGGTGGCGCGATCGGGATGCCCGGCGGGCCAGGCGCGCGCAAGGATGGCGGCGGCCTCTTCGAAGCCGCGCAAGGCTTCCTCCACGCGTCCGCGCCCGAGGTCCAGCGCGGCGAGATTCTGCACCACCGTCGCCACTTCGGCGTGATCGCGCCCAAACCAAGCGATGCGCAGGGCAAGCGCCTCGCGATAGAGCGCTTCGGCTTCACCCGCGCGCTCTGGCTGCCGCGCCACCACCACGCCGAGCGTGTTCAGCGCCGAGGCGAGTCCATCGTCACTCGCGTCTTGCGCGCGCCGCACCGCGAGCACGGCGCGCAGGTTGCGTTCGCTGGCCTCGAGTTGATTCGCACGCAACTGCGCCACTCCGAGCAGGAAGGCGGTCTCGGCCCACCGCGCTGGCTCGCGCCGCTCGAGTTCTGGGTAGGCGGCGAGCGCCTCCTCGAGGATCTGCACCGCGTCCGTCTCTGCGCCGAGGTTCCTGTAAACCTCGCCCAGCGCGGCGAGCAAAGTGCTGCGCACCGCGGGCTCGTCGCGCAAACCATCCACCAGGCCGCGTCGTCCGCTCGCGAGAATCTGCTCCAGCGACTGCTGACCGAGCCCGTCGGCCCAGGGATCCGGCGCGTGAAAAATACCCACTAAGAAATCGATCACGCGCTCGGCGGTCAGCGCGCGCTCCACTGCGAGGTTGCGCTGCCACACCACGCCGGCAGTGCCCACGCCCGCGGCGATGAGCGCGGCCGCAGCCAACGCGCTCGCCGCCCAATTGCGGCGCAGGAACTTGCGTGCGCGGTAGGTGAATGAATCCGGTTGCGCCGCCACCGGCTGGCCGCGCAGGAAGCGCTGCAAGTCGTCGGCGAGCGCTTGCGCGGAGGCGTAGCGGCGCTCGGGTTCGACGCGCAGGCACTTGCCGACGATCGCGTCCAGATCGGCGGGTACCGCGCGCGCGTGTGCGCGCAGGCTCGGCGGCCG
>CAZCXL010000036.1:0-13494 GCA_964502625.1 uncultured Planctomycetales bacterium
GAGCACAGGTCGCGCAGGGGCGCGGAGCGCGAGGCGTTCCAGGAGTTCCGGGAGAAAGGCGGGCGGCGCCGTCCCTGCGCCGCCTGCGGAGGCCGCTTGGGGAGTCGCGGCTTCCCAAACCAGACGCGCGCCATCGGCGTCACGAGATCCGAGTAGGCGCAGCGCGCCGCCCGGACCGAAGCGTTCCAGCAAGAGCCGAGAGACCGAGAGCGCGGCGCGCACGTAGCGAAGGTCCGCCTCCACCTGGAAGGCACCTTCCGGCAGTTCCGCGGCAACTCGGGAGTCTTCGCGCTTGGCTTCCTGCAAGGTTTCCGCAGCCAAGGCGCGCAAATCAATCTTCTCACATTTTGCCGTGATCGGCGCAGAGGCCAAGTAAAGACATTCGATCTGACGCTCAAGGTTGCGCGCGGCCTCGAGCGCCGGCCGCAGCAAGTCGGATCCGGAGGAGCCCGCATGATGCTCCATCAACTGGAGATATCCGCCAAGACTCGCGAGCGGATCGCGAATGCCCTCGACGAGACCGGTGAGGAAGGCATCCGAGGCGCCGGGGTTGCGTGCTGAGAGTGCCTGCGGCGTCCGCAGCCGCCGAATGCACCATTCCACCCCGTCGGGTGTCCACGGCTTGGGAAGCACCGCACACCGCGGCGCGCCCAGCAAACTCTCCCATCCCACGATGCCCCGATCTCCGCTGAGCGCGAGCAACCAGGGTCGGGGCTCACGCTGCAGACTGGCGAGGACCGTGCGCAACTCGCCGAGAGTCAGGGCGTCGGTATCCAGCAAGACGCCGGAAAGTGAGGGTTGCTGAGCACGACGCAGCCACTCTTCCAGGCTGAAACTTCCCGACTCCACCGCACACTCCGGCAGCAAATGGCGTAGCCAAGAGAGCAGACCCGGCTCCGGCGCCGCTTGCAACAGAAGCACCCCCGAAGGTGCGGACGCCGAGGGAACGTTCACGCAAACGCAGATTAGCCTGCCGCGATGTCTGTTGCACGAACCGCGCGTTGCACCGTGTGCCTCAAGATCCAAGGAATCGCCTCGGCCAGGTGTCCGCAGTAAAGGTCAGGATCTTTGCCGAGTTCCGCCAACTTCTGGCGCGTGGCCCGTCCCTTGCCAGTTCCCACCAGCACGGAGGGAAGTCGGCGCGCCGCATAGGCCTGCAGATCGCGGAAGTCGTCGCCCACGCCGGCGCTGCGCTCCCAATCGATGGTGAAGTCTTCGGCGGCCCGGTCGAGCAGACCAGCGAGCGGCTTGCGGCACCGGCAACGGCGGCGTTCCGGCGGAACCCCCACGCTCGGGTGGTGCGGGCAGAAGTACCAGGCGTCTACCCGAGCTCCAAAGGGGGCAAGCTCCTGGTCAATCCGGCGATGAATCCGCAGAAGATCACCGGCGTCCAGCAGCCCGCGCGCGATCCCGCTCTGGTTGGTCACAACGATCAGGAGCAGGCCGGCGCGCTGCAGGACTCCGAGCGCTTCTCCCACGCCGGGCAACAACTCCACCGCATCCTCGGCAGCGAGGTAGGGCACCTCGCGGATCAAGGTGCCGTCGCGGTCGAGGAAAAGCGCCGAGCGCGCCTGCACGTCTGAAGTCTAGCCAAGGCGCGGCTCGCTTGCTCCTCCTCGGTCCCCGACCTAGGCTTGGCGTGGATGAGAGCGGAACGCAAGCGTCACAACCTCCTTCTCGAGGAGTTGAGGCCCAAGGACAGTGGCGACCCGTGGATGGTCTTCAAGATCATCGGCGAGTTTGTGGAAGGCTTCGACACCATGCGGGACGTGGGGCCGGCGATTTCAATCTTCGGCAGCGCTCGCACTCGTCCAGACGATCCTTGGTACGACATGGGGGCCAAAGTTGCGGAGCAATTGGCCAAGCGTGGATACGCCGTGATCACGGGAGGCGGCCCCGGCCTGATGGAGGCCGCGAATCTGGGCGCGCAGCGCGCAGGCGGACTCTCGATCGGCCTCAACATTGCTCTCCCGATGGAGCAGGATCCGAATCCGCACCAAGATCTCTCGCTGTATTTCCGCTACTTCTTCGCGCGCAAGGTCTGTTTCGCGAAGTACGCGCTGGGCTACGTGGTGCTGCCGGGGGGTTTCGGCACCCTCGACGAGTTCTTCGAAGCCTTGACCTTGATCCAAACTCGCAAGATGTCGAACTTCCCGATCGTGCTCATGGGGAAGGATTATTGGAGCGGACTCTTGGATTGGATCCAGCAGACCATGCTTGCGCGCGGCACGATCTCCGCCGGCGATCTCGACCTTTTCCATCTCACGGACGATCCTGTCGAAGCTGCGATCACCATTCAGAATGCCCTCGAGCAAGGCTCTCAGGCGCGACCGGAATGGCAGAACGACTTGGATGCCGCGCGCAAGCGCGCAGCGCGCATCCACGCGCCACGCCGGATCGCCTCGCGTAAGAAGCCCCCCGCAGGGTCTTAGGCCGTCAGAGTCATACTCGTCGCCCGGTTTGGCCCGACCGAGGAACTCGTTGGTCTCGGTGGAGATGCGCACGAATTCGCCGGCTTCGATGAAGGGCGGGACTTTGACCTCAATGCCCGTTTCCACCACGGCGCGCTTCTTCTCACTAGTGACGGTGTCTCCGCGAGCCGCGACGTCGGCCTCGGTGACTTTGAGCACCACAGAAACCGGCAACTCCATGGAGATCGGCATGCCCTCGTGCAGGGTGATCGTGACCTTCTGATTGTCGCGTACGTATTTCATCAGGTCGGCGGCGATGTCCGCTCCGATGAAGTATTGCTCGTAGTTCTCCGCGTCCATGAAGACGTAGCGATCTCCTTCCAGGAAGGAAAAAGTGCTCGGACGGCGCTCCAAGTAAGCCAGTTCGATGATCTCGTCCGAGCCCATGCGCAACTGCTTGGTGTTGCCGGTCTGCAGATTCTTGCAGCGGATCTGGTTGATCGCCCGCCAGTTGCCCGGCGCGATGTGCTCGAAGTCGGTGACGAGGTAGAGCTCGCCGTCGAGGATCATGACGTTACCCTTCCGGGCCTGGTTCGCTTTGATCGTTGCCATGTTGCGCCCATCGAAAAAGGGCGAGACATTGTATCCGAAGACCTCAGGTCCGATCCAGAGCGCTTAATGGGTGCGGCGCAGGGGACTGGACGGGATATTGAGGGCAATCCGGTACTTGGTGACCGTGCGCCGCGCGACCCGGGTGCCATCGCGGTCGCGGAGGATGCGCACGATCTCCTCATCGGAGAGCGGATGGGCCGGATCTTCCGCGTGCACGATCTCTTTCAGGCGCTCTTGGATGGAAATCCGCGAGCGAGTGCCCCCGCGAGCCGTGCGCTGGCCGCCCGAGAAGAAGGACTTGAGCGGCAGGATGCCTTGCGGAGTCTGCGCGTTCTTGCCGCGAATGGCGCGGGACACGGTGGAAATGTGCACGCCTACCTCGCCGGCGACCTCTTGCATGCGCAACGCACAGAGTCGCTCCGGTCCCCAGCGTAAAAATTCCTCTTGGCGTTGCGTGAGCACCCGCGCGATGCGCAGCAGCGTCTCCCTGCGCTGTTGGATAGCGTCGAGGAACCAGCGTGCGCGCTCGATCTTGCGCAGCAGAAAATCATGCAGGCGTTTGTCGTCCTTGGCGTGATCCAGGATTTCGAGCGCCTTGCGCGTGAGGCGCACTTCCGGAAGCCCGTCGCGGACGAGCCTGACTTCGAGCGCGCCGTCGGCGCCTTCCTCGATCACCACATCCGGAAAAAGCGTGCGCACGTCGCTTGCGCTGACGTGCCGCAGCGGCCGGGAGTCGAACAACGAGAGTAGCTCGATGGCGTGGCGCACCTCCTCCAGTCCGACTCCTTCCGCCTTGGCGATCTGTGGCAGTCGGTTGGCAAGCAATTCGTCGAAGTGAGAGTCGAGGATCCGTCTCGCCAACGGATCTGCGTCTGGCGTGGCCAACCATTGCAGGAGATAGCACTCGCGCAGATTGCGCGCGCCAAGTGCCGGATGGATGAGCAGACGCAACTCGGTCAGCGCTTGCTCGAGGTGAACCACGCCGACTCCGGTCAGCTCCGCGACTTCCTCCAGTCCGTCGGGCAGTAGCCCGCGGTCGTCGAGAAAAGCGAGCACCAATTCAGCGTTGCGCACCAGTTCCGGATCGGCTTCGCGGACACGGAGTTCCGCGAGTGCGTCTTCGGCGGTGTCTACCTCCGGAGCCGGCAACTCCAGCAGGGCGTCCGGCTCATCGCTGTCGCGTGCTCGGGCAGGGGGGCGCCAGGGTGCAGCCTCAAGCAGATTGTCCAGCGAGGCGAACTCCTCGAGGTCCGTGGTCTCTGCGGGCTCTGCGGGCTCTGTGACCTCGGCGACGGGCTCAGCCGGGTCTTCTTCAGCGGATTCAGCAGTTCCGGTCTCAAGAAACGGATTCTCTTGCAGTTCGGCTTCGATGCGGTCCAGCAGCTCCGGGGTGGTGAGCTGCAGGATCTGCATGGCCTGAATCATCTGCGGCGATTGCTGCAGACGCTGCTCGAGTTTGAGGTCCTGGGTATATTCCAGGCGCATGCTTCCCGGAGTCTAGCCGCCCGGACTGGAGCGGTGACTCGATCATGAACCCTGAATACGATCCCGGCGCGTTCCTCGGACTCGATGCGGAGGATTGCGGAGACTCTGCGCTCGGCGTGGTGCTTCCCGTACCTTACGAGGCCACCACGACCTACATGCGGGGCACCGCGAACGGCCCAGCCGCCATTCTCGAGGCCAGCCGCCAAGTCGAGTACTGGGATGAGTGGATGGAGGACGAAGCCCGACGCTTTGGAGTGCGCACGGAACGCCCGATCTGCTGTGAGGGACCGCCCGAGGTCTTGGCAGATCAACTAGAACCGATCGTGGGCCGACTCCTGGACGACGGCCGCATGCCGTTGGTCTTGGGCGGCGAGCATTCGCTCTCGCTGGGTCCCATTCGCGCTGCGGCGCGCCGGGTGCCCGGCTTGGTGGTGCTCCACCTCGATGCCCATCCCGACCTCCGCGATCGCTACGAAGGCACGCGCTACGGACACGGTTGCGTCATGCGTCGGGTGGTGGAGGAAGGAGTGCGCATTCACGCCTTCGGCCTGCGTGCGATTTCTCCCGAAGAGCGAGATTTCTATCGCAGTGGGGGACAAGGCGGACTCGCAACTTACGTCGGCGCCCGCGAGTTGCTCGGGTTGGAACCGCGGGCGCGCGTCCAACGCGTGCTCGAGGGCCTGCCTGCAGGTCCGATCTGGCTTTCCTGGGATATTGACGGCCTGGACTCTTCGCTCGTTCCGAGCACGGGCACGCCCGAGCCCGGCGGTGTGGATTGGTACACGGCCTGCGAAATTCTTCGCGAGTTGGATGCCGCAGGGCGTCGCATCGTGGGCACCGAGCTCCTGGAGTTGATGCCGCGCGAAGGCCAGCACGCCAGTGACTTTGCCTGCGCTCGTCTCGCCAGTCGCATGCTGCTCACGGGTCTGCGCTCGCGCGAGCGCGAACGCCAGGCTGCCGCCCTTCGCACGCGTCCCGTCGCTCGCTCTTGAACGCCGTCGGCCTACGCATCCTGTTGGTGGAGGACGAGCGCACGCTCGCGGTTCCGCTGACCGAGTTGCTGCAGGAAGCCGGACACGAAGTGGTGCATTTGCCGGATGGAGCTTCGGCACTCGCCTGGCTGCAAGACAAGCGCGCGGATCTGGTCGTGACCGACGTGCGCCTGCCTGGCGCGGATGGCTTGCGCGTGCTCGAGCGCGCGCGCACTCAGGATCCGCCGTGCGAGGTGCTCGTGATGACTGGTTACGCCTCGGTGGAGCAGGCGGTAGAAGCCATGCGGCTGGGCGCTGTGAGTTATCTCCAGAAGCCGTTCCCGGCGGAGGCCCTGCTGCGCCACGTGGCCCGCATCGCGGAGACTCGCGCGATGCAGGAGGAGTTGCGGCGGTTGCGCGGGGCCGGCGCCGAAGAGTTTCTGCTCACGGGAGCCAGCGCCGTGACGCGCGCGCTGAACGAACGGATTCTTGCCGCCGCGCGCGAACCTGCCGCCGCCGTCCTGATCCAGGGTGAGAGCGGCACCGGCAAGGAGCGGGTGGCGCGCGCGCTGCACCGACTGGGGCCGCGCGCGCAATCGGCCTTCGTCGCAGTCTCCTGCGGCGCCATTCCTTCCCAGTTGATGGAGGGGGAGTTGTTCGGCTACCGGCGGGGCGCATTCACCGGTGCCGACACGGATCGCGATGGCCTCTGCACCGAAGCTGCGGACGGCACGCTCTTCCTCGATGATGTCGGTGACCTGCCGATCGAAGCCCAAGCCAAACTCCTCCGCCTTTTACAAGAGCGCTGCTTCAAGCCTCTCGGCTCGAATCGGGAACTTCCGTTTCGCGCGCGCGTGATCGCTGCGGCTCGGGGCCGACTCCGCGAGCAAGTCGAAGCGGGTGGCTTCCGAGAGGACTTGTACTACCGCTTGCACGTGGTGCCTCTGGAGTTGGCACCCTTGCGCGAACGCCTCGAAGACTTGGCTCCGCTGCTTGGAGCATTCCTGGCACGCCACGATCCCGAAGGCCGCTTTCGAGTTCCACCGGAGACTCTTCGTCGCCTCGCCTTGCACCCCTGGCCGGGAAACGTCCGCGAATTGGAGAATGCCGTGGTTCGCGCGATCCCATTGGCCGGCCGCGCGCGTGTCTTGCAGATCGCCCACTTCCTGCCGGGCGGAGCCGGGAATCCCGCTGCCTTGACTCCTCTGCACGAAGCCGTGCGTCACGCTGAGGCTGAAGCGATTCGTGCCGCACTCGCGCAGTCGGGAGGAACGCGCAATGAAGCCGCGCGTCTGCTGGGTGTGACACGAAAGGTCTTGTGGCTGAAAATGCGTGAGTTGGGCATCGAGGACGAAACGCCTTCATGAACGCGCGCAACGCTCGACGCTTGGCGCGATATCTCCCCGGCGATCGGCCGGAACGGCTCTCCGTCGCCCGCGTATTCCTGTTCACGGATCTCCACCTCGACGTGGAGCGTCCCGCCGAATGCGCACAGTTCTGCGCGAGCCTCCACGCGCTTCTGCCGCGCGCCTCGGGCGCGGCGGTCATCGTGATGGGTGATTTGTTCGACGCCTACGCCGGCCCCGAAGATTGGGCGCTCGAGCCTTTCTCGCAAATTCGAGAGGGATTGAGCGCGCTCGCCCTGGCAGGCGCCCAAGTTCGCATCTTGCGCGGAAATCGAGACGTGCTGCTGGAGCCCGCGCATCTCCTGGCCGAGAGCGGGATCGGGATTCGGGACAGCGTGGTGGTGTCTCAGGAGAGTGGTGCGGCCACCTTGATCACTCACGGTGATTCCTTCTGTCTGGCCGACCGTCGCTATCAGTTTCTCCGGCGCACTCTGCGGCGGCCAGCGATGCGTCGGTTTCTGCTCGCGCGCAGCGTCGGGGTCCGACGTTGGTTGGCCAACCGACTCCGCGGGGTGAGTCGCGGCGAAGTGGCTCGGAAGCCCCTTGAGCACCTGGACGTGGTCCCGGAGGCCTTGTGTGACGAACTGGCCTCCCAAGGCTGCCAGACTGCCGTGATCGGCCACCTGCACCAGGAACGGCGCCTGGATTTCGGTGAAAATCGCCGCCTGCAGATCCTCCCGGCCTGGATTCCTGGCTCCAGGGCTTGGGAATTGGCGGCTTTGCTTGACGCGGGGCTCTGAATCCCTAGAATTCTCCCCTTCATGTCCGGCGAGGACGCTTCGCTCGCTGTTCCGGTCGTCACTCTGGACGGTTGGAGCGGCTCTGGCAAAAGCACTCTCGCCCGCGTGCTGGCCGAGCAACTCGGCTGGACCTACCTCGATTCAGGGGCCTGGTATCGCGCGCTGGCTTGGGCGGTCCTGCAGAACCGATCCGATCCCAACGACTGCGAGCAAGTGCTCGCAACGCTCTTTCGGATCCGGCTTGACGCCCAAGCGTCCGGCTCGGTCACCGTGGACGGACACGCGCCTGCAGCGGCGCTCCGCACCCCGGCCATGGACCGCGCCGTAACGCAAGTCGCCGACCACCTCCCCGTGCGTGCTGAGCTCAACGCTCGCATGCGCGCCGTTGCGCACCGCGCCGCGAGAGGGCTGGTGGCCGACGGACGGGACGCCGGTTCTGTCATCTTTCCTGAGGCCCAACTCAAGGTCTTCGTTGACGCATCGCTCGAGGAGCGCGCGCGACGGCGCGCCGCGCAACGCGGCGCAGACCTGCTCAGCATTCGAGCCGAGATCGCAGAACGCGATCGGCGCGATGGCGCGCGTGGAGCCTCAGCGCCGCAATCCGTGCAAGCGGACTGCGTGCTTCAGAACGAAACACTCACGGTAGAGGAGGCGGTCGGGCGCCTTCTTGCTTGGATCCAGGCCCACGGCCTGGCTCCGGCGGCTCCAGGTGGGCCTACCGCACCTCCCGGCGCAACTCAAAACTGATTCCAGACACTCTTTCGCATGGTCTCCAAAGAAACCTTGCGGCGTTACGAACTCGACGACAGCGTCCTCGAGGCCGAACTCGCCATCATTCTCGGTAGCGGCGTCCAAACCGACTACGACAACCTCATCGCCGCGCGCACCGGCGACGTGCCCAAGGACGCGATCGTCCCGGCCACGATCCTCAAGATCGACTCGGCGCGCGGACAAGTCCTGGTGGACATTGGCGGCAAGGCGGAAGCGCCGATCCCGCTGTTCGAGTTCGAGGATGAAATGCCGACCATCGGCCAGAAGATCGAGGTCTTCTATCGCGGCGACGACCGGGCCACCAACGTGCCCGTGGTCTCCAAGCGCGAAGCCGATCGTGAGCGTTCTTGGGCGAAAGTGGTTGGCGTCTACGAAGTGGGCGACGTCATCGAGGGCATCGTCAAGAAGCAGATCAAGGGCGGTCTGCTCGCTGCCGCCGACGGCGTGCTGGTGTTCATGCCGGCCAGCCAGATCGACATCCGCCGCGTGGCGCTGCCGACCGATTACATCGGCCGCACGATTCGCGCGAAGATCGTCAAGATCGACGAAGAGCGCAAGAACATCGTGGTGTCTCGCCGTCAACTCCTCGAGGAGGAGCGCGCCGAGAAGCGCGACGTGCTGCTGCGCGATCTGGCCGAAGGTCAAACCCGCAAGGGCGAGGTCAAGAACATCGCCGACTTCGGCGCCTTCGTGGACCTGGGCGGCATCGATGGCCTGCTCCACGTCACCGACATGTCCTACGGGCGCGTCAAGCACCCGCGCGAAATGCTCAAGATTGGCGACGTCATCGAGGTGATGGTGGTCGGCATCGACCGCGAGCGCAACCGCGTTGCGCTGTCGCTGAAGGCGCTGAGCAAGGACCCCTGGGCCGAAATCGCCGAGCGTTATCCGATCGGCACCGTGCAGAAAGGACGGATCGCCAACATTGTCTCCTACGGCTTGTTCGTCGAGCTGGAACCCGGAGTCGAAGGCCTGGTGCACGTCAGCGAGCTCTCGTGGACCCAAAAGAACCCCAACCCCGAAGGGCAATTCGAGAAGGGCGACGAGATCGGAATCTTCGTCAAGGCGATCGACCTCGAGAAAAAGGAGATGTCTCTCTCCGTTCGCGAAGTCGAAGGCAATCCCTGGGACCGCATCGCCGAGCACTACGCTCCCGGCACGGTCATCGAGGCAACGGTCAAGAACCTGGCGTCCTACGGCGCCTTCGTCGAGATCGAAGAAGGCATCGACGGCCTGCTGCACAACACCGACTTCCACTGGACGCGCAAGATTCAGCACCCGAGCGAGATCGTCAAGAAGGGCGACCGCATCCAGTGCGTCGTGCTCGCTGTGGACAAGGAGAAGCAGCGCATCTCGCTGGGCATGAAGCAGCTCACCAAGAACCCTTGGGAGGATTACATCCCGGCGCACTACCACGTCGGCGATCTCCTCACGGGCTCCGTGACCAAGCACATCCCTGCCGGTTGCTTCGTCAAACTCGAGGAAGACCTCGAAGCCTTCATGCACTACTCTTCGTTGCCGCACGAGTGGCACGAAGCGCCTGCCGAACACTGCATCCCGGGCCTCAAACTCGAGGTGCGCGTGGTGCGTGTGGATTGCGGTGAGGAACGCATCGGTCTCAACTTCGTGCACGCAGAGTTCGAAGAGAACGAGGCGGTGCGCGCCGCCTGGGTCGAGGCGAAAGCTGCCAAGGAGGCTCGCAAGGCCGCCCGGGCTGCCGCCAAAGCCGCCAAGGAGGCCGGCAAGGAGAGCACTGACGCTCTGGATGCCGACGAGTCCGCCGAGGACGCGTCGGAAGGGGATTCCGATCCCGTCGCACCCGAGTCCGGCTCACCTGAGCCCGAACCCGAAAAGGCTAGTTAACTACAGTGTGGGGATGCTCAAGTTGAGCGGCTCCCTACACCGTGGCGCGCGTCTCATGGCCGCGGCGATCCTCGTGATCGCCGCGGCTTGCGCTTCAGATCCGGGAGTGGAAGTGGAGGAGTCGGCCCCGCCCGATGGGGCGGAGGCCAGCGCGCAGCCCGCGCCGCGCTTCGCAGATGACCCTCTCGCTGGCGCTCCCGAACTCTTTCCCGCCTTGGCCGACCCAGAACGAGGTTCAGAAGGAATTCATTACGACGATGATCCGCTCGCGGGTGCTCCCATGATGGCGCCGGAGAACTTCACGGGAAGCGTCGGACCGATGAAGGAGCTCAAAACTCCGCCGCCTGACTCAGAGGTCAACGCGGACTTGATCGAGTTATCCAGCGAGCTCAGCATGACTGTGCTCCGAGCGCGCTTCCTCGAGGAGGAGTTGGCGCGGGCTTCATCCGTGTTCATTCCTGCCGGTCCCTTCACCTTCGGTGATCGTGTCCCAGTGCGATTCCGTTTACGCAATCCGCTGGGTGAATTGGTCGAGTTGCTGCCGCCGCAGCAGGGCCTCGCCTTGGAGTTGACCTGGGAAGTTGAGCGCTGGTTGCCCATCGGCGGACATGACCGCGTGATGCGCCACCGTTGGTTCTTGCTCGCAGATTTCATTCGCCTGGAATCGGATGAAACTTACGAGACTCGCACCGAAATCCCCTTGGACCTCGATGGAGACGATGGGGCGCTCTGGCGGGTCCGCGTGGACGCGCGTATCCGGTGTGGGGGCGCGATGCTCGGCGATCGACAGCTCCCGGTGCATCGCGTGGATTATCGCGGCGGTGAACTCTTCGCCTTTCCCGCGGGCTGGCAAGAGTTGCGCGCCGATCCCTTGGAAGGACTGCGCCGCGCTCTCCTGGCGGCTGAATCCTCCGGAGACCGCCACGTCTTGGTGGCCACGGCTCTCCTGCGCGGTGAGCAGCGCTACCGGGGTTTGGAAATGTTGCTGGACTGCGTGGAGCGTCCGGTGAGTCCACGGCGAGGCCTGACCGCGATTACTGCGTTGCAGTGGCTCACCCGTTTGCAGATCGGTGAGAACCCGCAGAACTGGATTCGGTGGCGGGAGGAGCGCAAAGTGGCGGTGTCCACGCGATGAGTCTGCTCTCCGACCTCGACCGCCTCGCTTCCGAGATCATCACCCGCCCGCAGCTCGAGGCCGCGCTGACGCGCGCGAGTCGCGAGGGGCGGCGCTTGCGCGTGAAGTTCGGGATCGATCCGACCTTCAAGGACGTGCACTTGGGACACGCGGTGCCGATCCGAGTGTTGCGCCGATTCCAGGAGCATGGCCATCTTCCGGTGCTGATTCACGGAGACGCTACTGCGCGCCTGGGAGATCCAACCGGTCGCAACGATCAGCGGCCCGCCCTCACGCAAGCGGAGGTCGAGGCCAACGCCGCCACCTACTTGCAGCAAATCGGCCGAATTCTGGACCTCGATCCGGCCCGCTGTGAAGTGCGGCGCAATAGTGAATGGTTCTCCGCGATGGATTTTTTCGACGGGCTCAAGCTGGCCGCGCAGGCCACCCTCGCGCGTATGCTCGAGCGCGACGATTTCCAGAAGCGCGTCCGTGAAAATTTGCCGCTTCACCTGCACGAGATGATGTACCCGCTCATGCAGGGCTGGGATTCCGTGCAAGTGCGCGCAGACGTGGAACTGGGGGGCAACGACCAACTCTTCAACTTGCACATGGGGCGGCTCTTGCAAGAGCGCGCAGGCCAGCCGCCGCAGATCTGCCTGACCACGCCGCTCCTGCTCGGCACCGATGGCCGCAAGATGTCGAAGACTTACGGCAACCACGTGGCCCTGAGCGCCGACGCGGACGAAGTCTTTGGCAAAGTGATGAGTCTTTCAGATGAAGGCATGCCGGAATGGTTCCGGCTCGGAACCGATCTCGCGGAATCCGCAGTCGCCGCCCTCTTGACCGGACATCCGCGGGATGCCAAAGACGCACTCGCACGTGCCGTCACCGCGCAACTCCACGGCCCTGAGGCGGCGGTCGCGGCTTCGGCAGAATTCACACGCCGCTTCCGCGAAGGCGGCATTCCCGAAGACATTCCGGAAGTCTCGTTACCGGCGGGGGAACACTCCCTGGCTTGGGTCATTGCCCAATCCTGCGGCGGAAGTTCATCTGACGCCCGCCGACTGCTCCTCGGCGGCGGCGTCAAAGTCGACGGCAAGGTGGTGGCCGACCCTCAGGCCAAACTTGCTTTGATTCCGGGTGCGGCTGCAGTTCTGCTCCAAGCGGGCAAACGCAAGTTCGCGCGCGTCCGGGCGAACTAACTCACCTCAGCGCGGAGGCAGCAGCGGTTCGGGGAAGGGCAGGAGCGGAGCCTGACGCTGACCCGCATCGACGTTGGCCTCTGCCGCATAACCCAGTGCTGCGAGCGCGGCTAACTCTTCCGCGGATTTGGGATCGCTGTAGCGCAGAGCGAATGGTGAGTGAGGGATACGCAACACCTGAGCCTCCTGCTCGCGCCAGGCCAGTTGAAAGAGCCCCAGCGCCTCCGAGTAGCGCGGATCATCAGCCGGCAAGGGGCGGAACTCCTGCGGATCCTCGATTCGATCAAACACCAAGTAATCGCGATTGCTGCGCGGATCGGGCCAGGGAGCGAAGGGCTGCCCCTCTTGCGTCAGTGGCAACTGCTTGAGGTGCCGGATCACGGTGAAGTGTTCGTTACGCCAGCCTTCGCGCACGTTCGCCGGGCCTGCCCGATCGCGGTTAAATCCGGAATAGATGCGGTGCAGCGCGCTGCGACCGTCGCCCTTGCCGGTCTCCACGACTTCGCGCAGACTTCGGCCCTGGGCATCGGGAAGAGGCGGCAGTCCGCACCAATCCAGCAAGGAAGGGGCGAGGTCCGTGATCCGCGCCAGCTGGGTCGCGCGCTGGCCGCGTTGGGCCGTTCCGGGCACTCTCAGGATGAGCGGAATGTGCAGGAGTTCGCGATAGAGGGTGGAGCGGTGCCCGATCGATCCGTGGTCGAAGAATTCGTCGCCGTGATCACCCGTCACGATCACGATGGTTTCGTCCTCCAACTGTTTGGAGGCGATGAGGTCCAGGATTTCGCCGACGTGACGATCCACCCAATGAATTTCGGCGTCGTAAAGCGCCAGAGTGTGTTGAAGGTCGCGCTCGCTGATCCGACGCTCGGCCCAAGGCTCCTGAGGGCTCGGCCAAGTCATCACCTTCTCGATGTCG
>CAZCXL010000037.1:0-13469 GCA_964502625.1 uncultured Planctomycetales bacterium
CAACCGCGCGGCTGCCAATCAAGGCGCGAGCAGCAGGCTGCTCTTCATAGCAGGTGAGTGTGTAGCGGCCCGGCGGCACGAGCGTGAAGAGCGCATCGGAGGTGGAGTTGCCTCCCGTGATCCGCTGGGTAAGGAATCCCCCGCGCGCCAGCTCGGGTATGAGTTCCAAGTGGAAGTTTGCAGACGGAAGACTCTGCGGTCCGCTTAACTCATGAACCCGCACGCGCACGCTGCCACTGGCCGCAGAAACCTCGAGGCGATGTCGGCCGCCGACGACAATGGGAAAGAGCGTGCGTTGCGCGTACTGCGGTGGGTCGTTCTGGCCATTGAGCTCGCTGAGGATCGTGCACGGCACCGGGGCGACGACGATCAGCGGCTCGCGCAAGGAGTAACTCATGTCGAGGGTGCCTTGCTCGCTGCTGGTGTAGAAGCCTGCCTTGAGTGTGTACTGGTCTTCGAGTCGCTCGGCGCCCGTGACCACAAGTTCGACGAGCGCCAGGGAGTCCGCCAAGTTGAGCGTTGCCGACCAGCCGCCTGCTGGATCAGGCTCGAGCACCGCGGATGCAGCAACCAGCCGAGCAGGGCGCAGCGGATCGAGAATGAATTCCACCACCACCGGGGCTTCCACTTCGTCTGGCCAGTCTCCGAAGAGAAAGTCCTCCTCGCGGCGCCAGCGCCGGCACACCAAATCGCCGGGACCGCTGGCGCAAAGCTCGTGCGGCGTGGCGAGCAAGTCGAGCGGATCCAGCACGCGAATGCGGAGTTGATTGCGAGCGAGATCGGGGGGAGCACCTGGAAGCACAGAGGCCTCGGCGCGTGTGAGGAATGGGTCGGCGTAGTCCTCTGCGTCGGCGAGTTCCGCGAATTGGTCCTCGTTCTGGGAATCTATCACCTTCTCCGGGCCCAGGTCCGTGAATTGCTTCATCATCATCGCCAGCATCACGAGCGCGAGGACTCCGGCAAAGAGCAGCGCGTACAGGCTGTGGCGGGAGACGCGATCCATGGCGGCCTAGGGTCGGGGTAGAAACTCTTCGAAGGAAGGTAACAAATTGTGATCCGATTCCTGGGCGGCGTTTAGACTGCCCAGACATCGTCCATGAAGATCCTGACCGCTGTTCTCCTCGCCTTGGGCATCTTGCTGGTGCTCTGGATGAGTGAACTGGGCAGAAGTCAGCCCCTTCCCGAGCCTCCGCGTTCTGCAGCATCTCCCGAGGCGGTTGACGAACTCACCGACTCCGCATCCATCGTGGTCGAACGCGCACCGGCATCCCCAGATCCGTGGGGTGAATCGAGCGCAAACGCCGCGCTCCCCGGCGATGCAGATCGGCCGAGCCGTGATTCCATCGTTGGCCGGGTGGTGGACGGCGCGGGCATTCCGCAACCAGGAGTTCGGGTCAGCCTTTGGCGAAACATTGCTTCGAACGTGAGCGTGGGCATGAGCGTGGAGTGGCCGACTCACGAACCGCCACGACAATCCATTCTCGCGCAGCAGTTCACGGATGCGGGGGGCGGCTTTCGTTTCCTGAACATCGGGATCGATCCCTGCGGGCTGACCGCGGTTGCGGGCTCTCAGGCAGAGCATCGCTTCCCCATTGCGCCGGGCAGCTTCGTCGAAATCGCATTCGGCGCAGGTTGCAGCGTGGAGGGGACCATCCGCTGCCACGGACACGAGACCGAGTCGTTCCGCGGAGTCGCTTGGCTGACTCTGAGGTCCGGCGGGACCCTCGAACTTTCTGCGCCACTTCAATCCGACGGCGGTTTTCGCCTGTCTGGCATTCCCCCGGGAGAGTACATCGTGCTTGCCATGATCGAGCAGCACGCGCTCGGCATGAAGCTCGTGATCTTGCAGGCTCGCGGTGATGCTCAACCGGTCGAGGTGCAAACGGAGCCCGCGGTTCAGGCCTCTGGCTTAGTCCTTTCCGCAGAGACCGGCACGCCCATCGCCGAAGCAGTGGTCGCGGTACCAGGGAGCTTCGCTTCCGCGCTCACCGATGCCCAGGGCGAGTTCCGGATTCTAGGCATTGGCTCCGCAAGGACGCGTTCTTCAAAGCCGCTCACCCTCCTGGCGGACGCAGAGGGCTATCTCACCGAGTCGCTCCCCTGGACATTGGACGAAGAGTTGATCTTCAAGCTGCATTCCAACCGCGACGCGCTGCCTTTCACGCTGAGCGGGCGCATCGTGAACGAAGCGCGGCAACCACTGGCTGGCATGAGCGTGATGGCTCAAGTTCCCGCGCGATATGTAAGAGAGAATCCATTGAGTGCCAAGCCACAGCGCAGCATCAGCGGCGCGGACGGTCGGTTCTCACTTCGCTGGCGAGAAGACGCGGATTGCACCCTAGACATCCATGACACCGGAAACGCGCACTACCTCATGCTGCTCGGCCGTGTGGCGGGCAGCCGTGAGCTTGGCGATCTGGTGATGCCGCAGACCACCGAGCTCCAGTTCGTGGTCTTGGATGAGGCGCGACAGGCCGTAGAGAGTGCGAGGCTCCATCTTTCTCGTGGGGTCAGCCTTCCAGAGAGCAGATTCCAATCCGAGAACTTCCAATGGGGCCCGCTCTTCCTCAGCTCGCCAGGCCAGGCACTGACGGATTCATATGGCCGCTGAGTGCTGTGCATTCCCGTGGGCCCCGAAGCTTCGCTGCGAGTGATGGTTGGCCTCCAGGGCACCTGGAACTTTCCCGTGCTCAGTCCCAGCCTTGCTGAGCGAGAGTTGATTCTCAAGGATCTGCGGCGCGTGCGTGGGCAGGTGTTGCGGGCTGATGGCGAGCCAGTGCGTGAGGGGCGCCTCACCGTGGTGGATCCGAGCGCAGAAGTCGCCAACAGCCCCTTCAATCCCTTCAGCGAGGGAATCGATTTCGATTTGGCAGCTAACGGCACTTTCTTCATCGAAGGTAGACATTCCGCCGTCGTTAAAGCCAAGCTCAGCTTCGCCGGCGATGATTACCTCGGCCGGATGGATTTGCCGAGTCTTCGGCTGGATCAGGGACCGATCGTGATTCGCTTGCCCGAATTCGTGCCCGTCACCGGCCATGTTTGGGATGAGGACGGCAAGCCGGTGGCCGGCGCCGAGCTCCAGTTGAAAGGGTCCGACGACACACCCTTCTGGTGGGGCGAGGCCGCCGAAGACGGCTCTTTCCACGTGCAGGTGCTGCTGGAGCCAGGTCTTCGCATCGTCGCGCTTCGCGGCGAGCAGCAAAGCGTGGAGCAGCCGGTCACCTCCGCCGCTGCGATGCTGCTGGTGGTGCCGAACGCAGAGTGAGCGGGTTGAATCGCTCATTACCATCAGCTTTGTGGGCCGACATCGACGCTGGCAAAAACAGTTGAGGCAGTGCCGCCGTCGCTCCTAAACTGCCAATACTCCTTTCCTTGAAACGACTCACCACTCTCCTTCTCCTGCTCTGCCTGGCTGTTGTGGCTTGGCTAGTAGGCGTGAGGCCGAGTCAGCCTGCAGGATCAGGTCCACAGGACCGCGTGCTCAGTGGCGGCGAAATGCAGCCTTCAGCACCCGGTCTGGGCACTCAAGAAATTTGGCGAGCGCAAGCGCGGTTCGAACTCTTCTCGAACCCTCCGCTCCTTGGCTATCGAGAGCCGCCAAGCCGCGACGCGATCGAAGGCCGCGTCGTTGACCTCAGCGACGCTCCGCAGCGCGGGGTACCAGTGAGACTCTGGCAGCGCGGCGCTCACGAAGGAGATCACTTCGCCGGGTTTGCACTCCCGGAGATTGAAGAGCTTGCGCGGACCGTGACGGACGTTGACGGCGGCTTTCGTTTCACGCAGGTGCGCGGCAAGCTCTGTGGTCTGACCGCAGAGGCAGTCTCTGCCATGGAGCAACGTTTCCCCATTGTCCCCGGAAGCTTCGTGGAGATCCGACTCGGCTCAGGCAATCGCATCGAGGGCCGCGTGATCTGCAATGGTCATGGGCCGGAGGTTCTCGAAGGCACGGCGGTTCTCGCGCTCGATGGCGGCGAAGAGCCGTGGACTCACGTCCCGATCGCGCCGGACGGAACTTTCCTCATCAATTCTGTGCCGCAGGGCGTTTACGAATTGAGCGCCGACGTCAAGGAGCATGCCTGTGGCCACATCCCTTCCATCTCATTTGAGGGATGGAAGCAGCAACAGCAGGTCGAGCTGCCGGCCGAGCCCGGCGTCGTGATCACCGGCAAAGTCGTGCACGCCGCGAGCGGCGAGCCAATCGCGGGAGCGGAGGTACGCAGCATGTTCAGCAACATCGCTTCCGTTCTCACCGATGCTGCGGGCGGATTTCGCATGGACACAATTCCGTCTTGGCTGGCAGAGCGAGAGGCATCCGAGCTGTACGCCACAAGCGCGGGCTGCGTGCAAGGGACGGCGAGGCTCACGCCTAGCGAGTCCATTGTCTTCCGGTTGGAGCCAGAAGCCGATCTCAGTCTCGTCGTCACTGGCCACCTGCTGCGTGCCGACGGACAACCCATCGTCGGCGCGCAGGTGAGCGCCGCAATCCAGCCTTACCTGAATGGACAGTCGGACCGTCAGCCTCTTTTCCGATCGGCGCGCACCGCCGCCAACGGCCACTTCGCACTCTCGTGGCGCGAGGACGAGGATTTCCGTTTGAGCCTGAGGGATCTTGCAGGAGGGATCTATTGGCTCTTCCTCGGTGATCTCTCTGCCAGTCGTGATCTGGGTGAAGTGCGGCTCCCTGAATTGCAGCAGTATTACTTCCAGGTGCAGGATGAGAACGGCAACGCCGTCTTCGGAGCGCAAGTCGGCGCGTATCAAGCAATCACTCTCCCGGCCGAGCGATCATCCGTTCCCCATTACCGTTTGGGGCCAGTCCCAATGACAGGCAGCGAGGGTGTGCGCACCGACAGTTTCGGCCGGTGCTCGCTGCAATGCGCTGAGATGGAGGAAGGCGGAATAGAAGTCCGGCTGGGCTTCGGCGGCTCCTGGAGCTTCCCGCTACCGGCAATCCCCGGGCAGGAGAAGCTGCTGGTGCTCAAGAACCTGCGCCGCGTCAGTGGCCGAGTCCGCTACGCGAACGGTGACTCGGTCCCATTCGGCTGGCTGAATGTGCATGATCGCGAAGAGGACGCGGCCGGACCCTTGGCGGAGTCCCGCGATCCCTTCTCCATAGGGTTCACCCACAGTCTTGCGATAGATGGCAGTTTTCTCATCCAAGGGTGCTACTCCGCTTCGTTGGCCGGCTCCTTGATCTTCGGTGGCGAAGGCCTCCGCGGCCGCATGCTGCTTCCGGAGATTCGTCTCGACCAGGGACCAATTGAAATCCTGGTGTCGGAGCTAACACCCATCGTCGGCTTCGTGCAGGATGCGGCCGGGCAGCCGGTGGCCGGGGCGGTGCTCCACTTGATCGGTGATCATGACCTCGACTGGTGGGCGGCCGAGACCGAGCAGGACGGCTCCTTCAGCTTGAAAGTTTTGCTCGAGCCGAACCTCCGTCTTGTTGCCACAGAGGGCAATCGGCGCAGCGTGGAGCAAGCCGTTGCTGCTGCAAGCTCGCTTCTGTTCCTCCTGCCCGCTGCCGAGTGAAGCCCTCCGAACTCAAGGCTCGTGGAACTTCAGTGCCACCGGGTAGGACTGTCGTCCGCCGACGCGCTCAGAAATCAGGATTTCCGCCTCGGCGATCAGTCCTGACTCGTGACGGGCGCGAATGAGCAGCGGACCGGGTACGGCCGCCAACTCCTGTGGCTGTGGCTGGTAGCTGTTGAGCAGAATCCAATTCCGCTGTCCTGCGGCATCTTGGATTTGACACTCAATCCGGCCCTTGGGCAGGGGTTGCTCGAATTGGAGTTCGATCAACGCGGGAGAGGTCCAGTTGTCGAGAGTCAGCACCGCGTCCGCGTCGTTGCGGGTATCCACGATGCCATACGCCCGGCCCTCTTCGCGCTCCGCGCGCACGAACCACTCCGCGCGGTCGAGCGCGTCGAAGCAATACGAAGTTCCTCGCTCGTCCGTGCGTCCGGAGAGCTCTCGGCTGATGAAGTAATTGGCGCGGCGCACCTTCAGCGTGGTGGGCGCGCCCGCGTTGAAGAAGACCGTGAGCCGTCCCTGCGGTGCGGGCTGACCGGGCGTCACTCGGACCTCTTCCGTTCCGATCGTGACTTCGAGATCCGGGTAGGGATAAGCGGACTCGCTGCGTTGCCAGCGAGGGATCAACAGATAATGTCCGGGCGGCAGCAATTCGAAGTGCCTACGCTCGGGGACAGTGGAAAGAACGCCCATGTCCTTCAGGAAGTAAAAAATGTCGAGTTCGGGCACGAGCTCCAATTCGAAACTACTCAATTCACCCTTTCCTGCGCTGGGCGGAAGTTGCACGCGCAAACTCCCGGTCGGCAGCGCAACTTCCTGGTGGAAGACTCCGGGCTCTGCGACGATGAACTTCCGCTGAAGTGTGCTCGACCTTTCGAGCGGCGAGCTCCGCGGATTACCGAGCGTGAGAGCCAGTTCGACAGTGCTCGGCGCCGGCACGCAGAGGCGGAGGACACGTGCGCGAGTGAGCTCGCGGTAGTGCGGTGGAGAGTTGAAAACCGTTGTCTCCTCAGTCCTGACGTGCACCATCGGTGTGATCCGCTCGAACAGCGCGTCGGGGCCATGGAGGGTGATTTCGAGTACTGCGCCCGCGTGCGAGAGATCAAGCATTGCGGTGAATGAGCCGTCTTCGCGCGCCGTGACCGGTTCACGCAGATCGAGGCCGGAGCGCATGTGGAGGTTCACGCCCGACGGCTCGGTGTACTCGCCGCTGAGACGCGCGTAGAGACAATTGCCCTCGCGGAGGTAGCTCACTTCGTAGGCAAACCTTCCGGCCACGATCTCGAACGCGTGCTCGCACTCGAGAACGCCGAGCGGATCTTTCACCCACACCTCCAGCAGCGGGCCTTCGCCAGGGATCGGCGGCTCTATCGTCACGCTCGTCCGCGTGAGCGCTTGCTCTGGCGGCGTCTCTTTCGCCAGCGCGAGTGCGTTCTGAGCTCTACCACAACCCACCCCAAACCCGAGCAGCAGGCTGGCTAGGGCGAGGAAGCGGGCGTTCTTCGCATCTCGCATGTTGTCGTGGGGAATGGGCCTCTGTTTTCTATCATGACTGCCCGGAGAGGTCTCCTCCTTTCCGCCCCCCGGCCATGATCATTCTGCTCTTCTCGACCCTAGCCTACGTCACCTTCCTAGGCGCCTTTCTCTACGCAGTCGGCTTCACCGGCGGTCTGTGGGTTCCCAAGGGAATTGACGACGGAGCGCTCACTTCCACCAGCAATGCGCTCATGGTCAACTTGCTGCTGCTCTCGGCCTTCGCGATCCAGCACTCGGTGATGTCGCGGCCGGCGTTCAAGCGCTGGTGGACGCGCATCGTGCATCCGGCAGCGGAGCGCAGCACGTACGTGCTGCTCACCAACGCCTTACTCGCGCTGATCTACTGGCAGTGGCGGCCGCTGCCCGAATCCGTCTGGAATCTCACCGGCGGCGTGTGGGACACCGTACTCACGGCGCTGTTCTGGGCCGGCTGGGGAATCGTGTTCGTCAGTAGTTTCCTGATTGACCACTTCGAACTCTTCGGCCTCAAGCAAGGCGTTTTTCACGCGCGCGGCGTTCCCATGCCGAAATCAGTCTTTCGCGAAACCGTGTTCTACACGTGGGTGCGCCACCCAATCATGCTGGGCTTCATCATTGCGTTCTGGTCTGCGCCGGTGATGAGTCAGGGGCACTTGCTCTTCGCCGGAGTGACGACCGCCTACATTCTGGTGGCAATTCGCCTGGAAGAGCGGGATCTCGCCGCGGCTCTGGGCAGCGAATACCGTGCGTATCAGAAGCGGACTTCCATGCTCTTGCCGATTCCGAAGCGGAAGCGTTAGTCCTTCAGCTCGCGCGCCACCTCTGCATGAGGCTTGCGCGGACTGCGGACGATCTCGCGCTCCCGCAGTTTCTCCGGCAGGATCGAGGCTTCGCCGACCTTGCCGACCACGAAGGCGGCCATCGCGGTCCACTCCTTGGGGTCCACCTCGCAGACGGCGCAGGCCGCGTCGGCGTCGAAACCGCCCATGAAGTGAGCCTCGAGGCTGAGCAGGTGGGCCTGCAGGGCCAGGCTCATGGCGGCTTGGCCGGTGTCGAACTCGGCCCAGCGGTTGGGCTGGCCGTTGGCGCCGAAGGTCTTGCGCGCGAAGGCGATCCCGAGCAGCGGAGCGCGCTGGGCCCAGCCTCGGTTGGCCTCGGCCAGCACCGGAATCAGTCGGGCGCGGGCCGGCGTAGAGGCGGCGTAGACGAACTGCCACGGCTGGTCGTTGAAACAGGAGGGGGCGCGGCGCGCGGCCTCGAACAGGGTGGCGACCTGGTCGGCGGTGAGCGGGTCCTCGCGGAAGGCGCGGGGCGACCACCGGGCGGCGAAGAAGGGCGTGAGGGACGCGGACGGCATGGACGAGTCTCCCGGTTTTAGGTCGCGGCAGGGCTTGTGGGTAGGGGGGAGCTAGGGAATCCCTCGGCGGGGGGAGTCCTTTTGTGATGGAAGGGGCGGCCAGAAAGGAAGTTGCTGAAGGTGAATCCCTAAGCCTTTGCGGCACGGGCGCTTGAGGACTCTCCACAAATTTTGGCTGAGTCCGCGCAAAGCCGTGTGGAAAACCGCTGCCCAGGGATGCGCTCGGCGTCCGCACGAAAGCGGGAAAGAAATTCGAGAAAAGGTGGCTCCGCATCTCGCGAACCCTTGCTAGATTGCGGGCATGCGCGGTGTTTCCGCGTATCTTTCACCTTAGCCCGGACGACCCCCCATGACTGGTTCCGGTTTCGATCCTGTACGAGAACCCAAGCGCCCGCGGGTTCCGCTGATGAAGTTGTCGCTCGAGTTGGAGCGCGACTGGGACTACACACTGCGGGCTTTCGAGGCGTACCGTGAGTTGCCTCCGCACAAACGGTATCGCGCGTTGACGAAGTTATTTGAGAAGGTGTGCCCGTGGATTGAGCGCGGGATTCAAGCGGCTACCTTGAACCATTTCGTGCTTGTTCAAACTGAATCCGTGATTGCTTCACTATACGCACAAGCTGCCCAGCGCGAGGCGCTGCCGAGATCGCACATGTTGTTTCAGCACTGGGTGGAGTCCTACGCCGTGCGCATTGCTGGACAGGGTCTCGCGGCAAACTCGGTTACGAGGCAAACGCCCGGCGAACCAAGTGCCGAATTTTGCGATCGCTTCAATCGGTTGCACTATCACGAGCGCGCCATCATGTACATGTACATGGTTGAGAAGTGCACGATCACGGAAGTCTGCGATAACGGCGGATTTCCGTACCCAACAGTTTTGCGTGCAGTCCCTCAGATATGGGCCACGCTCAAAGGTCAGGACAAGGTCGTGGCCATCCCCAGAGACTGGAAGATTCCTCGCCTGGACGACGAGGGGACTCTGATAAATCCGTGATCAATAGGGGTCGCACTTTGCTTCAATACGAGTGGCTTGATGCTCGTACACGCAAATCTGTTAGCCGGATGTGTGCGAGTGCATCTACCGTGGTTGGTCTGCGTGTATCAGAGCCGTTCAACTACTCTCCCTCGGTTGTGGGCATCCCGCACCGGACCGAGGTGTTGTTTCAAAGAATCCGCAGTTTTTTTCTGATGTATGCTGAGGACATTGCCCGAAGTGCTGATCTGGGAGGAGCCGATTACCGATATGCTCTATTGAATGTTTGTGGGGAACAGGAGACTGAGTTTACGATGGGGTACATGAGCGCCTTGGCGCATTTCTCGACAGACTTGTACCCGGGTGATCCTTCAGGATATTTCTGCCAATTAGCGGTGCTCATCAGAACGGGAAACATACGGGCTGCTCAAAAGGCCATTTGTGATATGCAGAGTATGCCTTTATCTGCAGTCCAACGCTCGCGGTTAAAGGCCAATGAATCTACATTGTGGGAAATGCAAGGTGATCTCGGGAATGCCTTTAAGTCCTCAATTGATGCTCTCCAATTTTCGGTGGTAAGTCCGTTGGCGATTTCCAACTACAGTCTCTATAGAACCTTAATGGAGGGCAGGCAGTGAGTAAAATAGTGGCTCTAACTGTTGCGGTTTTTATGTTGAGCGCACCCCTGCCAGGGCGGGGATCCTTCACTCAAGTTGTGAGCGCTTGCCGAGAACAGCCTGGCAATAGTCTACAACTGCACGCTCAAGGGGGAGGAAGCGGGCCACCGCAAGGCGGTTATGGGGGACCGACGAAACTTCCCCGATTCACACTCTCAATGCCATTTTAGTGGGGACGTAGATGCGCAAGTCCAGCGGAATATACCTAGGTTTCGCGTTGCTCACGGGCCTCGCGATATGGATGGGAGTACGGGTGAGGAAGCATTACGAAGGCTCCCTCTCGCCAAACAATGGATCGGCTACGGAGATGAAGCATCCTGCTGCATCCAGCACTGATGCAGAAAGTGGACCTTTGGCGTTGTCGCTGAGTCCCCGGCTAGATTCGTCGAAAGAACCTGACAGAGCGGTATTGAAACGAACGGGTGTCGATGGCCTCGAAATACAGTTGTTGAACAGCGAAGGATCCGAGATCGCAGGTGATCTTGCCGCGATTTCCTTGAACGAGAGGGCGGAGGAGTATTTTCTCCGAGCGCACCTGATGGAAGAAGTGAGTTCGGAACTTGACTATCTGGCTATCACAAAGACTGAAGGCGAAGGCCGATTCAGGCTCTCGCCGAATGCCGACTGCATGCTTGGAATAATCGCCACAAGTCCGGAATGTCGGCCTTCTTACTTGGTGATTGACCCCAAGACGGTGGCCGAGTCGGAAATCATTACGATTCGCATGGAATCCGCGAATAGTTTTTGTGTCCGCGTATTGCATGCGGATGGAACCGCCCTCAATGGCGCACGGGTGTTGGTGAGAAGCTCAGATTTGGGGATTTCTCGCAATGCTAGTGCGGGTGAAAAATTCCAGAGCCGAGCCTACTCTCGCGAGCATATTACGGGACCAGACGGGACGGCATACTTCTCCGATGCTCCAGTTGGATTGGTATCCATCTATGTTGAACCCCAGCATGGGATGGCGTCTTCGGCGGCGTGGGAGATCGCAACCACTGAGGACTACACGATTATCTGTTACCCCTCATTCAGCATTGCCGGGAGAATCCAGAGCCCTTCAGGGGCGAGTATCAGCAACGTCGCCCTATCTGTATTGCGAATTGATGGCGCCTACGCCGAGGAGCCAATAATTTCTACAACATCTGACATTGAGGGGCACTACAGTTTTGAGGAAGTGCCTGCTAGTGGAGAAATGTTTCTCATTATGCTGCATGACCCTAGATTTGAAGCAACCCGCAGCGGAGCCATTGTTGGCGTTCCAGGGAGTATGGTGGAAATCGATCTCTTTCCGAGAGAAGCAGTTGGCTTCAGGGCTACCGTGCAAACTGGGGGGCAACAGCCAGTGGTGGATGCTCTTTGTCAAATTAAACAAGTTGCTGGCGGCAGAGTTCCACAAACAGTCACAACAGGCCATTCTGGAGAACTATTCTTAGAAGGCTATGTTGTGCCTGGCGAGTTCTACTATCTTTTGGTGGAAATAGGAGGATATTGGACGGAGAGTGAAGTATTTACAGTTTCGCAACCAAGACAGGACGCTATTGAAATCCGAGTAAAGAATGTCACGACAGTAACCGGGCTGACTGTACTGAGCGACGGCAGGGAGGAGGAAATTGAAGAATGCATCTTTTATCCCCAGGAAGACAAGATTGGATACTGCGCAATGTTCTCTGGACGCGACTTCCCTGTTTTGCTGCCTGCCGGAATCGGAGAACTTGAAGTTCAGTATCGCACAGGTGAGACGAATACTTATTGCGTGGTGTTGCCGCCCGGAGAAGAATTGGAGTTGCTACTGGAATCTACAATGGCAGAATTGGCATTTGACTTGAATCCTGAGGAATGCCATCGAGTCGAAGTCTATGACCAGCACAATACCATTAGATATTCGCAGGATGTAACGGGCGCGCGCATTTCTTGCGTGCTTACTCCAGGCGCCTACTATCTTGCGCTACTTCAAGAGAACTCCTCAGTCGATGTCGGCCCCATCTGGTTGCCACCTGAAGGACTCAGTTTAGGAACTTTGGATGGAGGTGCCCAAGCCAAAGTAGAGGGGGTGGTATCAAATTCCCAAGGTCTGCCAGTAATGGGCATTCCGGTTCGCGCATTCGGCGCCCTCGGCTACAGGAGTCGGGCGTCCTACACGGACGAGGCTGGTCAGTTTCGCATCGAGGGCCTGCCTCCGGGCGATTATGAAATTGAGTGTGCGAGTAATGGAATGCCAGGCGGCAATCTGCCGAGTGTTTCAGTAAGGATGTTTTTGGGTGCCGGTGCCGATATCCATGGCGTGAGTCTCGAGGTGGCCTCTTCAGTTACCCAGATACGATTCGGCGTTGGTGAAGAGCGAAGACTAGACGGTGCATTTGTTCTGTCAGATACCACAAAGCAAGAGCAGCGAGGAGATCATTCTCGAGAAATGTTCGCGTCAACATTACATACAGCCGGATATTGTGGCTATTGGATACTCGATGGAGGGAATATTGAGTTGCAAATTGATGCAATCGCTTCGAACGCTACACAGCACGACGTGCGCCCTGAGCCTTGCTCATCATTTGATTTACACTTCGATCAAAGTGTCACAGGGAGGGCAACGCAGTTGAGGGTTGCGGGGCGAGTTCTGGGAATTGCAGTGCGGCCAAACATGGAGAGAGAATTACGAATCGTTACAGATTGTCCATCTCTTGTGGAGATCGGAAGAATAGATTCATCTGGATCCTGGACGTGGAGTGAATTGGGTGCAGAGCGATCGATCTCTGAGGGAGAGTGTACGATGCAAGTTGTGGACACTGCCGGGTTGGGAATCTCTGGGGCTGTGATCGCTGGACGTGAGCGAGGAAACCGCAGCATTAGTAATGCCACAGGCGCGGCACGGCTTGGGATCGAGGACGGAGAATGGGTATGGGTAGATCATTCACAATACTGGGCCGAGCAAAAATACATCCGTGGTGAGTCTGCGACTTTCACTTTGCGGCGAAGTGCGGAAGCGCGAGCAGTTGCGGCCGAAATGCTGCCACGTGCGGAATCAGTTCAGATCGTTCCTCTATTCGAATTGGGATATCCGTTCTGCCCTCTCCAGTCACTCACTAGGGAGGGGCCCGATTGGAACTTGCCATTCCTCCCGGAAGGGGAGTACGAACTCCGGGTGACCGAAGAAGGCGGAGTTGAGAGGGCTGTCCACCTGACTCTTCCGTTTCAGGGGCATGCCAGCGTTCGATTTTAATCTTCGGCGCGGTCGGCACCTTCGGGGAGCAAAGGAGCAAATACAAGACAGTACACTAGTATTAACGGGAAAGAAAATGCCCTGTTAACACCGTTACGCAATCCGTATCTCATGATAGGCTTTCACACAGGACACCCCCATGACCTTTACCCCCCTTCGGACCGAACAAGCCAAAGCGCTCGGTGAGCGCGTGGCGGCCTTCGG
>CAZCXL010000038.1:0-12939 GCA_964502625.1 uncultured Planctomycetales bacterium
GCAGCGGGAGGGCGGCGAATTCTTCCGCCGTGTATGCCTGACCCTTGGCGCGCAGCAACAAATGGCCTTCTTCTGCGCGCACACTGCCGGCCGGAAGGTCGAGGGAGGCGCGTTGCACTGCGGCGCCCACTTCCGCCAGGCTCAACTGACGCTCTTCCATGGCCGCGGCGGACAACTCGATCCAGATTTCCGGCTCGGGCTCGTTCTGAATGCGCACGCGAGAGATGGTGGCTTGGGAGAGCAGCGCGTCTTCCACGATTTCGGCGGCGCGTCGCAGATCTGCGCGCGCCGCGGCGCCGGAAACAGCGATGGAGAGCACGCGGTTGTCGATCTCCACCAGGTTCAGCACGGGCTCCTCGGCGTCCGTGGGCAGATCCTCGAGCTGGTCCACCTCAAGGCGGAGATCGTCGAGCAGCCTTTGTTGATCCGCGCCCTCCACGAAATCCACGACCACGAGCCCGACGTTCTCGCGCGCCGTTGAGCGCACACGCTCCACTCCTTTCACGCCTTGCACCGCTTCTTCGATGGGCGCGCAAATGGCCTCTTCGATCTCGGCTGGGCCTGCTCCCGGATAGGCCACCACGATGGTGGCTGCGTCAGCTCGCGCCGTCGGAAGCACCTCGCGCTCGAGCGGACCGAGCGCCAGCACTCCGGCCACCACCATGAAGGCCATCAAGATGTTGGCCGTGACGGGATTGCGCGCGAACCAGGCGATGAGCGAGTGCATCGGATCAGCGCGCCTCTAGCGCTCTTGGCCGGTGCGCACCGGCATGCCTTCGGCGGCAATGCCGAGCGCGCTCACGCAAACCCGAACGCCCTGAGTCAAGCCGCGTACCAGCACACCCGTGGGCGTGGTGGCTACCACCTCGACCGGGTGTCCATGCAAGCGCGAGTCGGCGTCCACAACCCACACGCCGCCATCCGGACGCAATGCGCTCCGCGGTAACTCCGCCACTGCTTGCACTGTGCGGCCGAGCAGCCGTGCCCGCACAAAGGTGCCTGCGAAGGGAATCGGATCCTCAGGGCCCACTTCCAGACTCGCGATGGCGCGGGCCGTGCGATCCCGAGAGTCCAACGCCGGCTCGAAACGCTCGACGCGCGCCTGCCAACTCGGTCTCTCGCTTAGCGAGAGCGCCGTGAGTTGCACCGAGATGGGAACCTCGAGCCGGCTGTCGCTCACGCCGAGACTTTCCATGTCCGCGCGCGAGAGTACGAGACGCGCTTCGAAGCGCTGTGTGGATTGGATCCGTGCGAGAGGTGTTCCCGGTGCAATCACCGCACCGACCACGACCAGGCGCTGGCGGCATGTGCCCGTGAAGGGTGCGCGCACTTCACAGCGGGAGAGAGCAGTGGCGGCGCGCTCCACCATGGAGTCCGCTGCTTGTAAGCCGGCAGCCGCCAGCGCGAGTTGCGGTTCGCGTCGGGCGAGCGCGCTCGCTTCGCCGATCCCGAGTTCCGCCCAATCCTGAAGCGCACTCTCGGTGGTGGCTTGTTCCAAGGCCAGGGCGGCTGCGGCGCGCGCACGCTCCGCGCGGGCGGTGCTGAGCGCTTGCTCAGCGTCGGTGGGATCCACGCGGATGAGCGCATGACCGGCCAGGAAGCTCGCGCCTTCATCGAGTTCCGGCGCCATCCAAATCACGCGGCCTCCCACTTCGGAAGCCAAGGCGAGTTCGCGCTCGGGCTGTAACTCGCCGTAGGCTTCGACTTCCAAGACGTGCTGGCGCAGCGCGACCTCCACGATCTCCACCAGCGGCGGTGCAGCGTGGATGAGAGTCGTAGGCGCTTGCGGCGCGTTCGCGAGCAGCCAAGAGCGCACGCCCAGACCGACTGCGACTACCGCGATCGGCAGCAGAATTTTGAATAGCAATTTCATGGCGGGTTGGGCGCGGAAAATCCGCCGCCGAGCGCAAGGTGGAGATCCACGCGGTTGAGGAGCAAGGCGAAGCGCAGCGAGAGCGCGGCACCCTGTGCCTCGAGGGCGGCGCCGTGCACTGCAAGCAGAGGAAGGGCGTCGCCCGTGCCTGCGGAGAATCGCCGCCGGGCGGATTCCATTTCGCGCAGGAACACGTTCTCCGCCGCTTCTGCGCCGAGGAGGGCTGTCCGGAGTCTTTGCTCGGAGGCGAGTGCGGTTTCCACCTCTCCGAGCGCAACCAAGGCGCGCCCGAGGTAGTCCGCTTCCGCTGCGCGAGTCATGGCTTGCGCACCTTCGGACTGCGCTCGCAGCCTGCCGCCTTCGAAAATAGGTGCGGTGAGTCCGGCGGCCAGGCTCCAAACCCGGAAATCTCCGTCGAGCAAATCTCCGAGCATCGCGGAGACCGTGCCTCCACTTGCGGTGAGCGCGAGTCGCGGCAGAAGCGCGGCTGCGGCCTCGTCCGTGCGCGCGCGCGCCGCTTGCACGCGGGCTTCGGCTGCAGCGAGATCCGGTCGCCGCGCGAGCATTTCGGCGGGCAGGCCCAGCGGCACCGTGTCCGGCAATTCCGGCAGCGTGCGCACTTGCGTGCCTTCCTCAGAGGGCCCGGGGTAGTGTCCGGTCAGTCGCGCGAGTGCGGAAGCGGCGCCGTCGTGCGCGGCTTCTTCTTGTGCGATGCGTGACTCCAGAGTGTGCCAACCCGCTTCCGCAGCAGCGATGGCAGAAGAGGTACCCGTTCCTGCAGCGAAGCGGCGCCGCGCGAGGGCCAGAGTTTGCTCTTGAAGCGTGGCTTGCGTGCGCAGCAGGCCGATCCATTGCTCTTGGTGAACCAGGGCCAAGTAGGTGCGCACGGTCTGGCCGGCCACCGCAAGCGCGAGCGCCTCGCGTTCCGCGTCTGCCGCGACTTCGTCTGCTGCCGCGGCGCGTTCGGCCGACGCCAAACGTGACCAGAGATCCGCCTCCCAGGAAAGATCCAGGCCGAGGCCGTGTTGTCCCGTGGTGCTCGTGATCACGTCCGGAGCGCCAGGAACGGGCAATCCGACGAAATTGCGACGTGCGCGAGCGAGTTCCAGTCCGGCACCCACCTGAGGCAAACGCGCGCCTGCGACGTTGCGCGTTTGCGCGCGCGCGGCTTCCACGCGCGCTGCGGCTCCGAGCACGTCCTGACTGCTGCGCAACGCGGCTTCCACCGCATCGTTCAGCTCTGGACTGTCAAAACTCGTCCACCAGTAGTCTTGAATGGCGGGCTCAGTCGCTGCCGTCTGTCCAGTTGCCGAGGCGAAAGCCTGAGGGAGTTCGAAAGGCAGAGTCGGCGGCTGTGCTGAGCTCGGCTCAGGCGCTGCGCAGGCTCCCACGATCAGCCATGCAGCCGCGCTCGCGAGTCCGCCGAGTCGGCTACGCATGGGAGCGGAATCCTGCCTCGCAGAACTCCAACAAGGCGTTCAGCAGGACTTCGGAATCCGGTACGGCTTCTGAATCGGGCAGAGTCTGGCGCATCAACATCCGGCCCGGCCCGTGCACGTAGAGCATGGCGCCCACCATGAAGTGCGCGCGCAGATGGACTTGTTGGACGCTGAGGTGGGGGAGCGATCTTTGCACGGCGAGTACGTAGCGCTGGGCCACCGGCTGGCTCACCTTGTGAATCAATGCCTCGATCGCGGGGCTGGGCTCGTGATGCAGCCGTGAGAGCAGGCTGGGAATGCCCGTGTGGCGCTCGGAAAGCGCGTGCACTGCCGGGGCGAGAAACATCTGCAAAATCTCGCGGATCGGCAGGGGCTGACCACCCGCGCGGGCTTCGGCTTCCTCAAGCAAGCGCAGACGCTCCTTCTGAATGGGCGCGAAGTAGGTGCGGAAAACTTCCTCGAGCAGACCAGCCTTCGAACCAAAGTGATAGTTGACTGCGGCGAGATTGGCCTTGGCCTGCGTCGTCAACTCACGCATCGTGGCACCGTCGAAGCCCGTGGCAGCGAACAGTCGCTCGGCTGCGGCAACGATCCGCTGACGGGTGTCTTGAGACTGAAGGGAGCGCATCGGGACGGCCTATTCTAAACGTTTGTACGATTCAAACGCTTGATTGTGGGAGAGTTTCCTCCCCTAGACCTGGCAGCGGGGGCACCAGTAGCTCATCCGCTGGCCGAGAACCTGGCTGTGGATGGGGCCCGCGCAGCGCTCGCAGGGTTCACCGGCCCTCCCATAGACCTGAAGCCGCACCTCGAATTGGCCGGGCTCCCCATCCCCACCCACAAAGTCACGCAAGGTTGTGCCCCCGGCCCTCAGGGCACTGCGAAGCACCGCCCGCGCGGAGCGCACGATCCGGCGCGCCTCCTCCGTTTGGATCCGGGACCCGGGACGGCTCGGCCGGATCCCGGCTCGGAAGAGCGTCTCCGATGCGTAAATGTTGCCGATGCCCACCACGATCTTCGGGTCCATGATCAGGACTTTCACCGCAGCGCTCCGACCGTGGAAACGTTTCATCAGATCTAAATGATGAAAGTCCTTCCCTAGCGGCTCCGGACCGAGGGCCGCCAACCGAGAGTCGAGCGTGGGATCACCTGCGATCCAGGTGCAGAACCCGAAGCGGCGCGGGTCATGCAGGCGCAATTCGCGGCCGCCGGACAAGCCGAAGCAGACGTGATCATGTTTGCGGCGGTCCGACCCGCGCGGCGCGATCCGCAAACTTCCCGACATTCCGAGGTGGATGAGCAGCGTCCCGTGCGCGTAGCGGAATAAGAGATATTTTGCGCGGCGCTCCAGCGCGAGCAGCCGACGTCCCTTGAGCAGCCGAGGCAACTCCGCGGGGACCGGCTGGCGCAATCGGCCATCCCGCACTTCCACTGCGCGAAAGGCGCGGCCAAGCAATTCTGGCTCGAGGCCGCGTCGGGTGGTTTCGACTTCGGGGAGTTCCGGCACGCAGGCCTCATGCGGCGCCCACGCCGCCGCCTGGCCGCGCGAGATCGGCTTGCCGCTCCAGGAAATAGATCATCACGTACTCCTCGGCAGTGTGCTTGGGACCGGGGAGTTGGCGCAAACGACGCGCGGCAGCCTGTAAGTAGCGTTCGCGGAAGATCAGATAGGCGCGCACGCCGGGGTGGGCGGCGGCAGCATCCGGGCCGCGCTCTCCGAGTGCCTGCGCGGCTTCTTCACGGCTCATGGAAGTGCGGCCTGTGGCCTGCAGCAGTTGCTCCAGCGACAGAATCTGTTCGGTGCTGACTCCGATCAGAAACTCCTGGAACGCTTGAGCTTCGTCGCGGCTGCGGCGGGCTTGCGCAAAGTAGTGAACAAATTGTGGATCGCAGCCGGCTTGGAGCAGCATCATCATCTCGGAGAAGCCGAGCATCGTGCCGACGTTCACCCGCAGTTGCCTCCGCGCGCTCCAGACGGCTTCAAGGAGCGGAAAGAATGCGCGCACCTCCGCTGACGGGGTGCCATCCCAGATCGAGACTAAATTTCGCACCGCCTCGCGCCGGACCTCCACGGCCAAGCCGGCGTCCATGCTGATCGCGGACAGGACTTCCTCGGTCAGCACGGAGTACACGCAGCGATGGAGCCAGCGGTCTACTTCGCGGCGCAATGCGGGCCGCGTTGGATCCGCGGCGGGCACGGATTCCTCCGTGACGTAGTCCAGAAGGCGCCAAGAGTTCAAACGCGCGAGCAAGAGTGCGCGACCCAGCACTGCGCGCGTCGGCAAGAACATGTCCATGTCGGCGTCGGTCGCACGCGCATGCAGCTCGACGAGCGTGGCAAGATCACGCTTGCGAGCGCCGAGGGTGGCCTCGCGGAAAACCGGAGGGAAGGCGGCGAGGGCTGCGCCCACTCCTTCGATGCGCGTGATCTGCCGCGCGATCGCGCCCAGCATCTCCGCGGCTGCGGGATGACCGGAGCGAGCAATGGCCTCTCCGACGCGGCGGAGGCTGAACTGCTCCTCCTCCGGGAAGGGGCTGTCTTGCGCGAAGCGCAGCGCGGTCGCGCTCATCGGAATCCTGCCTTGGAGTCTAGGAGCGATGGGCCGGCTCCGGCAAGCCGCATCCCGATCGTGGGCACCGCGTTGTTCCCGGCCGGTGTTGAAGAGGCGGACATCGAGGGAAACTATCATGGAGCCTCGCGGCGGATTCGCGCCCTCCCCTGAACGGATGAGCATCACTCGCTTTCTCCTCCTCTTCGTGCTCGGTTTCGTGCTGCTACCGGTGTGCGATGGGTTGTTTCTGCTGCAAGACCGACAAGAAGGGCGCGCCTTGGCGGTAGGGATCGCCTTGCTCGTCCTGGCGATTCCCGCAGCGCTGCTCCTCCAACTGGCCAGGCCTTTCCTTGCGCGCTTACTGCCTAAGCAGCGCCGCGCCTCGGACGCCCTGCCGCTCGCGGCTGGCCTGGTTTGCGCGCTCGTGCCGCAGATCGCGCCGCTGCTTCCGGGCCAGTCACTGGGTGGCCGGTTGGCGTTTCATCCCGTCTTTGCGCCCCTGAGCACGCTAGCGGGAGTGATTGTGGGCATCGCCGTGCTCGGCCGACTGCTGCCCAACCTTCCTTTCCGCAATCGCGGATTGCTGGTGTTGGTGAGTGCCCTCTGGGTGGGTGTTGCCGCAACCTTTGGTGTGTTGGATGCGCGTGTCCAAGCGCGCGTAACCGCCATGCAGTGCGCCCCGGCAGGATCAGCCAGCGCGCCGCACGAGCCCGACGTCACAGTAATCGTGTTGGACACCCTGCGCGCAGGCGGCGTGCTCGGCGCCTGGCGGGACCAGGAATTGATGCCGTCCATCCATACGGCGACCTCGGCCGGTCGCGATCATCCTCGCGCGTATTCCGGATCCAATTGCACGCCGCCGGGTCACTCGAGCCTCTTCACCGGACGCTATCCAGCGGAGACGGGCACGCTGTCCAAGGGACACGTTCGCTTGCCGGCAGAGGTTTTGACGCTTGCCGAGTATCTGCGCATGTTCGGCTACACGACTCTCGGAGTCGTCAGCAACACGCGGCTGGATTCCGGGCTCGGATTCGCTCAAGGTTTCGAGCAGTGGGACGACGGACTCGTGGTGGACCCCTCGGGCCACTACTACGCCTTGCGTCGCGTAGCCAATTCGAGTTTGGTGCGCGCCGTGGGTGGTAAACGCTTGATGATGCGGCTCAAAGCTTTGGCGGATGCAACTTCCTCCGCCAACCAGCACGAGGTCACGGCGATGATGACTTCGGAGCGGGTGGGCGCGGTTCTCGATCAGGAATTGGGATCGGGCACGCGCACGGCGCCGGTGCACCTCTTCGTGAACTACATCGATCCGCACATGCCCTACGACACGCGCGCCGATCTGGCGCAGGCATTCCTTCCCAATGTGGAGGACGCCACCATGGAGGCGGCGCGTCACGACATGCCCAAGCTCCTGGGGCTGCTCTACGATTTGGCCAAGCGTTTGGAAGCCGGCGAGCAACCCAGTGGCAGTGCGGATCTCGCGGAGAAATTGGACTGGGTGGAAGAGGCTTATTGGGAGCAGTGTCGGCAAACCGACGAAGGCTTACGGGCCCTCTTCGGGCATCTGCAACGGCACGGCCTGCTTGATCCCGAGGATCTTGTGCTCATCACTTCCGATCACGGCGAGGAGCTCGGTGAGAACGCGCAGTTCGGCCACGGCAATGCGCTTTTCGAAGAATCCGTGCGCGTGCCCTTTCTGTTGTTGGGAGGTGGCTTCGAGTCCGGGCAGGACCAGCGCTTGGTGAGCCTGACGGATTTCTTTCCCACGGTGTTGGTGGCGATGGGTGTGGATGAAGCCGCTTGGCCGCGCTTGCTCTCCGGCTTCCCGCTCCAAGGCCGGATTCCCGATGACCGGATGCTCCGTTTCGAATCGGGTCAGTTGCGCGGTTGCCTCGCGGGCCATCTCAAGATGATCGCGCTCGACCATGGCGACCGACTGGAGTGGACCCACGCCTTTGATCTCTCCGTGGATCCTCTCGAGAATCACAACTTAATGCTGCAGGATCCGCTTCCAGAGCAGGTGCGCCGGTTTTTGGATCGCCCGCCGATCACTCCCTCGAGTGACGCGGTCTTGACCATCGAATCGGGCAGTGACATTGACCTCGCCGCCTTGGGTTACGCGGACGAAGTCAATAAGCCGCGGTGAGTTCCGACGAGATCGACTGGGCCGCCACCTATCGGGCCTCGGCGTACGGCTACGTGGATCATGCTGGCGAGTGGACTTGGTTCACGCTCGACGGTGGAGCACCGTCGTCGCTGCCTTGTCCCACCAGCGTGACTCTGCTCACCGCCTGGAATCCGCAATCGCGCGAAATGCCGCGCGGCTGGAACGACGCAGCAAACGCCCGACTCGCGCAGAATCTTGCCGCCGCTGGCGTGCGCTTCACCGCGGCGGTCGGCTGCTCCTTGCCGGGAGTTCTGCCCGCCTGGCGCGAAGAAGGCTTCGCGCTTCACGGCGTGAGTGTGGCGGAGGCGATTGGGTGGGGGAGACTCTGCGCGCAACGCGCGCTGGTGCGATTGGAGTCGCATTCCGCAGTGTTGATGTTCTGCGCTGACGGACAGATGATGCCGTGCGGTTTGCACAGGCTGGATCCACCGCCCTGCGGCTAAGATGCCCGCATGGCCTCGCGCACCGTGGATCGCGTTGCAGCAGATGCGCGCGCCGCATCGTTCACGCGGCGTTCGCTGAAGGGCGAGACCAAGCGCGTGGGCTTGCGCAGGGCGATCGCCTTGACGGATCTCACGACGCTCGAAGGCAAAGATTCGCCGGAGAAGGTGCGCGCGCTCTGTCGCAAGGCTCGCCAACCCGACGCCACCTTGGCTGAAGTGACGTCCGTCGCCGCCGTGTGCGTTTACCCGCGCCTGGTCGCAACGGCGCGCGCTGCGCTGGCGGAGTCTGCGGTCAAGGTGGCCAGCGTGGCCACAGCCTTTCCCAGCGGACAATCTTCCCTGGAGTTGCGGCTCGCCGAAGTGGAAGAAGCCGTGCTTGCTGGCGCGCACGAGGTGGACATGGTGATTTCTCGCGGCGTGTTTCTCTCTGGGCGCCATGATCTTGTGGCCGAGGAGATTCGTGAGGTCAAGTCGGCTTGCGGCCCTGCGCTGCTCAAAGTGATTCTCGAGACCGGGGAACTGGAGACCTACGACAAGGTACGCTCGGCATCGGAACTCGCGATTGCCAATGGCGCGGACTTCATCAAGACCAGCACCGGCAAGATCGCGCCGGCAGCGACCATGGGGGTCACTCTCGTGATGCTCGAAGCCGTGCGCGAGCACTTTCACGCCACGGGCCGCAAGATCGGCGTGAAGGCCGCAGGCGGAATCCGCACCGCCAAGCAGGCGCTCCATTACATGGTCATGGTGAAGGAAACAATGGGAACGGAATGGTTGTGTCCTGAATTGTTCCGCTTCGGCGCGTCTACTCTGCTCGATGATCTTCTGCTGCAGATCCGCAAGCAGGAGAGCGGAGCCTATTCCGCGAGTTGGGACGTCACGGAGGCATGAATGGAAGAGATCTCAGCACCTGCCTCCACGACGCAGCCCACCTTCCTATGGGATTACGCCCCTGCCCCGGAAAGCACGGTGGTGGAGATCGCCGAGCGCTACGGGCTCTTTGTGAACGGAAAGTTCTGCGCCCCGAAGTCGCGAAAATATTTCGCCACGGTCAACCCGACCACCGAAGTTCCGCTGGCGATGGTTGCGCAAGCCGGTCCCGCTGACGTGGACGCCGCCGTGCGCGCGGCGCGTGCCGCGCTTCCGAAATGGCGGAAACTTCCGGCGCGCGAGCGCGCAAAATATCTCTTCCGGATCGCGCGCCGCATTCAAGATCGCGCGCGCGAATTGGCGGTGCTCGAAACCATGGACGGCGGCAAGCCGATCCGGGAAAGCCGAGATATGGACATCCCGGCCGCGGCGCAGCATTTCTTCTACTACGCGGGCTGGGCGGACAAGTTGAACTACGCCTTTCCCGGCCGCGAGTTCGCGCCCGTCGGAGTCTGCGCACAAATCATTCCCTGGAACTTTCCGCTGTTGATGGCGGCCTGGAAGATTGCGCCCGCGCTCGCTTGCGGTAACACCGTGGTCTTGAAGCCCGCCGAGACGTCCCCGCTCACGGCCCTGCGTCTCGCCGAGATTCTTCAAGAGGTGGAGCTCCCGCCGGGCGTCGTCAACATCTTGACTGGAGACGGCAGCACCGGCGCCACGCTTGCGGCTCATCCGCTCGTGAACAAGGTCGCGTTCACGGGCAGCACCGAGGTGGGCAAGCAACTCGCGGCCAAGCTCGCGGGCAGCGGCAAGCGGCTGACTCTTGAGCTGGGAGGCAAATCTCCGCAGATCGTATTCGCAGATGCTTCGCTCGACCAGGCGATCGAAGGCATCGTGGACGGGATCTACTCCAATCAGGGCCACGTTTGCTGCGCGGGCTCCCGCCTGTTCGTGGAGGAGCCGGTGATGGAAGACGTGATCGCGCGGCTGCGCGCGCGCATGCAAACTCTCCGCGTTGGGGATCCGCTAGACAAGAACACCGATGTCGGCGCGATCCATTCGCATGCTCAATGGCAGAGCATCGCGCGCTACGTCGCCCTCGGAGTGGAAGAAGGCGCTGAGTTGCACGAGATCGAGTGCGCGCTTCCCGAGCGCGGCTGGTGGCATCGACCCTGCTTCTTCACGGGTGTGCAGCCGGCGCACACGATCGCGCGCGAAGAGATCTTCGGCCCGGTGCTGAGCGTGATGTCCTTCCGCACGCCGGAAGAAGCGCTCGCTCGCGCCAATCACACGCCCTACGGGCTTGCGGCGGGAGTCTGGACTGACAAGGGCTCGAAGATCTTCGAGATGGCGAGCCGCTTGAAAGCCGGCGTAGTTTGGTGCAACACCTACAACCAATTTGATCCCGCTTCGCCCTTCGGCGGGTTCAAAGAGAGCGGTTTCGGCCGCGAAGGCGGACGGCACGGTTTAAGCGCCTACCTTGAGGTGAACTGACGTGGACTCCTCCCGCATCCCGGTCACCAAGGCGTGGAAACTCTTCATCGGAGGGCAGTTCCCGCGCTCCGAAAGCGGGCGCACTGACGTGGTGCGAGGCGCGCGTGACCAAGTGCTCGGGCACGTAGCCCGCGCTTCCGCCAAAGACCTTCGCGATGCCGTCTCCGCCGCGCGCCGCGCGCAATCCTCGTGGAGCCGTCGCACCGCCTACAACCGCGGGCAAGTGCTGTATCGCCTCGCGGAGATGGTCGAAGGCAAGAGCGTCGAGTTCGTCGAGGCCTTGCGGGCTACTTCAACTCTCACACCGGGGCGCGCGCGGGCCGAAGTCGGCGCTGCTGTGGATCGTCTGGTCGCTTTTGCGGGCTGGGCGGACAAGCACGCGCAACTGCTCGGCACGCACAATCCTGTCGCGGGGCCTTACTACAACTTCACGGTGCCTGAGGCCAGCGGTGTTGTCGGAGTGTTGGCTCCGGAAGCACCTGCATTGCTCGCACTCCTGAGTCTGATCGCGCCTCCGCTCTGCGCCGGCAACACCGTGGTGGCCATGGGCAGCAGAGCGCATCCCTTGGCCACAGTTCTGCTCGCCGAAGCTTGCGCCACCGCCGATTTTCCGGGCGGGGTCGTCAATCTGTTGACCGGCCGCCGTGGAGACGTGGCGGCCACACTTGCGGCGCACCGCGACGTGGACGCGATTCACGCTGCGGGCTGCGGCCGCGCGGAACGGCGGCTGCTCGAAGCCGGCGCCGCCGAAAATTTGAAGCGCGTCCGTCTGCGCGAACTTGCGTCCAGCGATTGGTTCGATTCCCGGCGCTGCGAAAGCCCAGATTGGATCGAGTCCTTCGTGGAAATGAAGACGATCTGGCATCCGTCGGCCTCGTGAGCGAGCACCCTCTGCTTCGGCCCGCGCGCGACGAGGACTCTGCCGGCGTGATCACGCTGATTGCCGCGGCCTTCGCCGAGTATCCGGGCAATGTGCTGGACGTGGAAGTCGAGGAGCGAGGGTTGCTCGCGCCGGCCAGTTCCTTCGAGGCGTTCTGGGTGATTGACTCCGGCGGCCAGATTGCGGGCTGCATCGCGGCCGCCACGCGCGCCCCCGGCGTGCGCGCCGAACTCAAGAAGTGCTACGTCGCGAAGGAACTACGCGGGAAGGGTTGGGGCCGACGGCTGGTGGCGCAAATGGAGGCCTGGACGCTGGCAAACGGCATGCAGGAAGTCGAGCTCTGGTCCGACTCTCGTTTCCTCGAAGGGCACCAGGCCTATCTGGGCCTGGGTTATCACCAGACGGGAGCCCTGCGGGAGTTGCACGACCTCTCCCATTCCACGGAATGGCACTTCTTGAAGCGGCTCCTGCCTCTCCCCGTACCTGGCGCCTAAACCCAAAATTTTCCCTCAAGGCTGAGGCGGCGGTGGCCGATGGGGGAGGCGGACCTCGCATGAACCGCGACTTCTCCCCCTCTCGTTCGGTACTGATCCTCGCTTTGGCGTTTTCCTCTGGCGCTTGCGCGCTGGCTGAGACGCCGGGCGAGATTTCTTCCATGAGCAACACGATGACCGGCATGGCCGGCAACGTGGAAGCCATGAACGCGAGTCTTGGGGTGACGAATCGCAGCCTCGGCTCCACCAACACGGGATTGGATGCCATGGACGGACGACTGGCCGCGATGCTGCAGCAACTGCAACTCACGCGTGGCTCGCTGGATGGCATGCAAGATTCCCTGAGCGCGCTCGACGTCATGGTCGGCCAGCTCGGCGAACTTCAATTAGGCACCGAGAGTCTTGCGGACTCGATGCGGACCACCAATACCCTGCTCGGCGACGTTCTCGTGGGCATCAATGCCACGAGCTCGGGCATGGGAGGCATGCAGTCTCAATTGAAGACCATGCTCGTTTCGCTCGAGACCACCAACGCGACCCTCGAAGGCCTCGGTCCGAAGTTGATCGCCGACGCCATGCCTGAAGTCAACAAAGGCCTGCAGGCGGCTTCACGCTGGCTGATTCCGGTCGTGGGCTCGCTCGCCGGCGCTTGGCTGGTGGTCGTGGCGCTGCTGTGGCGCATCGGCGGCTAGCAGCGCACGGCACGTCCGGAAACAGTGCGCGCCAA
>CAZCXL010000039.1:0-12922 GCA_964502625.1 uncultured Planctomycetales bacterium
GCTCGCGGGCCGGGGAGGTGACCACGCGCCGCACTGCCGACGCATCCGTACCGGGCGAAGTCGGCGCTCCCATGCCAGGCTCCGTGCTCGCCGTGCTCGCCGCCGAGGGCGCCAAGGTCGCCGAGGGGGAACCGTTGTTGACGCTCGAGGCCATGAAGATGGAAACCGTAGTGCGCGCGCCTTTGGCGGGCAGAGTTCTGGAACTTGCCGTGGATGAGAAGCAAGTGGTGCGCGGTGGCGACTTGCTGGTGGTGATCGATCCGATTTGAAAGGAACGCGCGCCCGACCGTGGGGTTTCATTGATCCATAGACTGATGCCATGCTGTTGCTGCTCTCACTCCTGATTCAAGATCCGCTCCCGGAGGCGGATCCGGTGGTGGAACGACGTCGCGCGCAAGCCGAGGCGCGAGCGGAGGCGCGCGAGCGCCAACGAACTCATGAGCAGGCGCAACGCGTGCTGATGGCGGTGTTTCAAGAGGACAAGCTCGTGGAGCTCGGGCGTGACGAATTGACCCGCCGGATGGAGGTCTTCGATCGCGACGAAGATCAGCGCGTTGCTTTGGAGGAGTTCAAGATTCTTGCCGCATGGTCTCCGTACCGCGGCCGCGGCAACGACGGAGCCATGCAAGCCGAAGATGCGTGGGCCTTGCTGCTCAAGGTTGCTGATGCCGATGCCGACGGCTTGCTCAGCCGAGAGGAGGCGCTTGCCTACTTCGATCGCATGGACCTGGATCACGATGGAATCCTGACGCGCAACGAGCGGGCAGATGGCCCGCGCGTGGGCGAGAAAGCGCCCGAGTTCACGCTAGCCCCCCCGAACAGTGAAGAAATCCAGTCGCTTTCGGCACTGTTGAAGGACGGGCGGCCCGTTGCGCTGCTGTTCGGCTCCTACTCATGAGGTCCCTTCCGCGGGTCAGCCGGTCGGCTGCGCGAACTCAACGAACGCTACGGTGAACAGGTGCAGTTCCGGTTGATCTACGTGCGCGAGGCGCACGCCGTGGACGGCCCCGCGCCGCCGCGCGAAGGAGATGGGCCGCAAATCCAGGACCCGAAAACCATGGCAGAGCGAGGCCACGTGGCGGGAGAATGCCTTGCGGGACTCGAACTCTCCGCGATTCCCACCCTGGTGGATGAATTAGATGACGCGGTAGGGCGCGCCTACGCGGCGCATCCGGATCGGCTGTATCTGCTCAGCGCGGACGGCAAGGTGGCGTGGAAATGCGCGAAAGGGCCGCAGGGATTTGACCCGGACGGGATGGAGGCGGCCATCCGCAAGTTGCTCAGGCTCGATGAGCCTCCGCCTACAATGCCAGAATGAGTACGAAGGCGTCGAGCGGAGCGCGCGTCTGGCCGCGCGCGGCGGCAGCGTTGACGATTCGCCCGAACCAGGCGCAACGCGCGCCGCGTGGGTCCGAATTGCACTGCGCCGATTGGCACGCAGAGGGCGCGTTGCGCATGTTCTTGAACAACCTCGACGCCGAAGTGGCGGAGCGGCCGGAAGATTTGGTGGTGTATGGTGGCACTGGCAAGGCCGCGCGCAATTGGGAAGCGGCGGCGAAGATCGTGCAGGCTCTGCAACAACTTGCCACCGATGAGACTTTGCTCGTGCAGAGCGGTAAACCGGTGGCGGTTTTCCGCACGCACGCGCACGCGCCCAAGGTGCTGATCGCGAACAGCAACCTGGTCGGCAAGTGGGCGAACTGGGAGCATTTCCGCGAGTTGGAACGGCGCGGCCTGATGATGTACGGGCAGATGACCGCGGGTTCGTGGATCTACATCGGCACGCAGGGCATTTTGCAGGGGACATATGAAACGTTTGCCGCGGTGGCGGCCAAGCGCTTCGGAGGCACCCTCAAGGGCCGCGTGTGCGTGACCGCCGGTCTGGGCGGCATGGGTGGCGCCCAACCGCTGGCGATCACCATGAATGAAGGCGTGGCGTTGTGTGCCGACGTGGATCGCGCGCGGATCGAGTTCCGCAAGCGCACGCGGTATCTGGATGAGGTCGCGCCAAACCTTGAGGAAGCGATTCAGGAAGCGTGGTCCGCGGCGGAGCGCGGGGCCTCGGTGAGCATCGGCGTGCAGGCAAATGCCACCGAGTTGCTCGCGGCGTTGATCGAGCGCGGCTTGACCCCGGACGTGCTGACTGACCAGACCAGCGCACACGATCCGCTAAACGGCTACGTACCGGACGGGATGACGCTCGAGCAGGCCGTGCGGCTGCGCGAGAGCGCTCCCGCGGACTACGAGCGGAAGTCTTACGCGACCATGGGCCGGCACGTGCGCATGATGCTCGAGCTGCAGCGCTGCGGCGCTGAGACCTTTGATTATGGGAACAATTTGCGCGCTTTCGCCAAGGAAGAGGCGGGAGTCGCAAACGCCTTCGACTTCCCGGGTTTCGTGCCCGCGTACATTCGTCCCTTGTTCTGCGAGGGACAGGGACCGTTTCGCTGGGCCGCGCTGAGCGGGGATCCGGAAGACATCCGTCGGACCGACGAGGCGATCCTGCGCCTCTTCCCGGAGAAGCAGCAGCTCGCGCGCTGGATTCGCATGGCTCAAGAGCGCGTGGCCTTTCAAGGATTGCCTGCGCGCATTTGCTGGCTGGGCTACGGCGAGCGCGACAAGGCCGGGCTGGAGTTCAACCGCATGGTGCGCGATGGCGAGTTGAGCGCGCCGATCGTGATCGGCCGCGATCACTTGGATTGCGGTAGTGTGGCCAGCCCCAATCGCGAGACCGAAGCGATGCTCGACGGCAGTGATGCCGTGGCGGATTGGCCGCTCCTGAACGGCATGCTCGCGGTCGCCTCAGGCGCGAGTTGGGTCAGCATGCACCACGGCGGCGGCGTGGGTATCGGCTACAGCCAACACTCCGGCCAAGTGATCGTGTGCGACGGCAGCCGCGAGATGGACGCGCGCATCCGCGCGGTGCTGACCAACGACCCAGGCATCGGGGTGGTGCGGCATTTGGATGCGGGGTACGCCGAAGGCGCGGAGGTACCGCTCGGTTCTGCACGGCGGCCCTAGGCCAGTTGCTTTAAATCGCGCCTATGTGCGACATTTCTTGTCACATATACTGAGCCAATATCGTTCACAGACGGCCAGCCCTCAGCCTATGACCAACCGTCCCATGCTCAATCGTTTGCGCGCCATCGAGCAGGCCTTGCGCGATCCAACCGTCACCGTGACGGCCGGCCTCCTGGCCAAGGCCCTCGGGGTGAATCGGCGCACCATTCAGCGGGACTTGGACACTCTGCGTGACGACCACGGCGCGCCCATTCGCTACGACGCCGCGCGCCGCAGTCTTGTGCTCGAGGACGAGGGTTGGACCTTGCGTCCCGTGCGGCTCACGGGCACGGAATTACTCGCTCTGGCCCTCGGAGCGCAACTTGCAGCCGAGTATCGCGGCACGCCCATCGGGCCAGCCATCGCGCGCGTCTTCGACAAACTACGCGAGACGCTCCATGAGCCGGTGGACCTCGATCCGGGCGCGCTGACGGAGCAAGTCTCGTTCTTTGGCGGTGCCGTGCGGCCCGTGGACGAACAGATCTGGCTAGCAACGGCGCGCGCGTTGCGGGAAGGCCGACGCTTGCGCATCGAGTATCGCGCGCCAGGCTATCCGCAGGCGTCCACCGCGACCTTGGATCCCGTGCATCTGGCGTGTCGGCTCGGCGATTGGTATCTGATCGCGTGGCGAGTGGACGGCAGTAAGCCAGGTGAGCGTGTCTACGCGCTCTCTCGCGTTCAATCGGCCACGCCACTCACCGAGCGCGCGGAGCACCACGCATTCGATCACGATGGCGACGCGGCGAATCGCTTCGGACGGTTCATTCCGGGACTCAATGGAAGCGCCGACAAGGCGTTGCTCGTGAAAGTTCGCTTCGCGCCGAAGGTCGCCGACTTCGTGCTCGAGCGGGTGTGGCACTCCAAGCAGCGGGTGCAGCGGCATCGGGATGGATCCGCCACTCTCACCCTGCCGATCCCGGGTTTTGACGAAGCCTTGGCCTGGGTATTGCGCTGGGGAGCAACGGCGGAAGTGCTCGGACCTCCGGAGCTGCGCGCAAGGGCCACCGAAGAGGCGAAGGCGATGGCCTCCGCATACGGCGCCAAGGCGTAATCAGAGAACTGAGTTTGGATCAGGCTGAATGCGAAGCGCGAATCATCTTGGTAATTCCATGCTCCGTGCTCTCATGCCGGAAGGCTAAGCTGTCCCAGCAGCTATGAGCACCGCCGGCTGGGCTTCCGATTTGTCAACTTTCGAGCGCACACCTTCCAAGGAGGTTCGCCAAGCTCTTCAGGATTTTGTGCGCAATGCAAGTCCGGAGCAACTCCGCGCTTGGGATGACTCGATCCCGCAGTTGCAAGCCGAGGCCCGAGAATTGCTCGCCACAGAATCCGAATCTGCGGGTTGGGACGCGATCCTCGAATTCAAACTCTTTTACGATCAACGGCGCGCAGACGCCGTCGTGCTGGGCAATGGTGCTGTTGCCGTGATTGAGCTGAAAGGAAAGGAGACGCCCAACCAGGCCGACCTTGACCAAGCGGCGTCCTACGCTCGTGATCTCCGTGCCTACCACGCACTGTGTCATGAGCGTCCAGTCACGGCGATTCTCGTCCCCACTCGAGCCGGACCGAATCCACGGCAACAAGATGGAGTCTGGATTGTCGGACCCGCAGGGCTCGACGGGTTACTCCGCGACCTTTCGCGTGGCGTGCGCGCACCCGGACCGACAAGAAGTGAGTTTCTCGACGAGTCGAATTATTCACCGCTACCGACACTCGTCGAGGCAGCGCGCGAACTCTTCCATTCCGGAGAAGTACGCGAAATCTGGCGCGCTCGTGCCCGGACCGATCCTGCGGTCCAAGCAATCTCTCGCGTCGTTGATTGCGCTGCACGCACGAGAACGCGGCACTTGATACTCGTCACTGGAGTGCCCGGCGCAGGAAAAACCCTGGTTGGAATGCGCGCCGTCCACTCAAGGCAACTCGATGATTTGGCTGTTCTTCGGAAAGGCGTGAAGCCGACCTCCGTTGGGCTGTATCTCACTGGTAACGGACCACTGGCGGAGGTTCTGCAATATGAACTGCGGAAAGCAGGCGGTGGAGGAAAGACCTTCGTGCGACACATCAAGTCCTATCTGGAAGCTTATGGTGGCCGTCCGGAACGGGTTCCGCCTGAGCACTTGCTCGTATTCGACGAAGCGCAGCGCGCCTTCAACGCGGATCGAGTTGCCGACGTCCATAAAGACTGGCCGTCAACCCGCGTCGCATCTGAACCTGAGCTCTTTCTTCGTGTTTGTGAGCGCATGCCTGAGTGGTCGGTGCTCGTCGGGCTCATCGGCGGCGGACAGGAAATCCACATTGGAGAAGAGCGCGGGATCGTTCAGTGGGTGGAAGCGATCACCAGCAATGCCAACGCGTCCGGTTGGGTCGTCCATGGCCCGGCGGATTTAGAGCACCCTTTTGTGAGTGAAGGTGTGGAGTATCAATGGGATCCGGCACTGCATCTCGACACTGAAATCCGGTTCCATTTAGCGGGAAATCTTCATTCCTTCGTTCAACAGACTCTCGACGGCGCAGCTGGCGAGGCTTCGCGCGTCGGTGAAGGATTGTGGGCGCCGCAGGGCTGTGCGAACGAGGGTCTCCGCCTCTGGGTGACGCGCGATATAGAGAAGGGCCGTGCATATCTCCGTGAGCGTTTCGGTGGCGAACCCGAGCGCCGTTATGGGCTTCTGGCCTCATCCAAGGACAAACTGCTGATTCACCATGGCGTGGACAACTCTTTCCAAACCACCAAGCGGTTGAGGCGAGGACCTTGGTTCTGCGAGGGAGAAGTGCATCCGGACTCCTGCCGGCATTTGGAATCAGTGGCCACAGAATTCGATGCCCAGGGGCTGGAACTCGACATGGCACTGCTGTGTTGGGGCAGCGACTTCGTCCGTCGCGATGGTGCTTGGACGAATGACCTCGCCACGGGCTATCGCCCACGCGGTCGGGCGCGTCCTGTGGATCCGTTCCAAATGCGCATGAATGCTTACAGGGTTCTATTGACCCGAGGCCGCGAAGGGACGGTGGTGTTCGTTCCGCCGGATCGAGTCCTTGATGAGACCTGGGAACATTTGCTCGCCTGTGGATTCCGAGAACTCGACACTTAATCGAGGGAATTCGCGCGCTCGACAAGCAACGCCATATAGGCTTTACGCAAAGACTCCGGCAGCAGGCTTCGCGAAACTTTCGCCTGTGCAGTCTCTAGGAGAACTTGCGGTCGCGCGAGTTCCTCGATGACGAGGCGAGGTGAAATTTTCGCATAGTCTCCGAAGGCGAGCCAATCCAGGCGATCGAGTCGTGAGCGCTTGCCGTGCAGTGGGAGTGCAAGTTGCTCATTCGGCAGCAAAATCGTGGTGTTGACTGCGTCGTACACCGGAGCGAGTGCCACGCGGCCACGCTCTGGACGAAGTACAGAAAGATTTTTCAGGTGGAGGTCACCGTCACCTACCCACCAGGCAAAGAGAAGCCGACGGAAGAGGAGCGCGCATTGCACTCCAGGGTCGGTCGCGAACTCGCGAATGATCCGCATGCATAGTTCCGCTGAGCCTTCATATTTTTGCGCCGGATCTTGCTCAGCGAGTTGGCAAAAATCTTCCATGTGAACGCGATGCCCATGAGCCACACGGTCGAATCGCCTCACCAACAGGGCCCGTGTGCCTCCTGCGAGCTCTACGAGCCCGGAATGCGCGGTCTTAAGCCCGAAATCGCGTGCCAGAGCCATCGTGAGACATTCGTTCTCTGGCAGCGCGGGGAAGGCGCTCTCGCCCGGCTTCAGAATGAATGACGATCGCTCTGCAGTGACGCGCAGGCTACGGTGGTGCCATCCAAGCGAGAGCTTGCGCTGAACGCCGGACAGAGTGATGTGGCCAGCCATCTCGGCGCCGAACAAGTGGTACGAGGCTGGATCAACCTCGATCGCCGGGACATTGGGTTTCCCGAAGAGCCGTCTCAGGCAGGCGGCATGATGTTGCTCGCCCTCGGAGAGAGGATCCCAGCAACACCAACAGACACTGGACTGGACTGCAGTCAAGAGCCCTCCGGCGGATGACTCACTCTCACTGCGCCTGAGCAGTCGCGACAGAGCTCTGCGAGAAGTCCGAATGTGTCCTCACGCGCAAGTTTGCGTGCCGCCAAGGCGATGTCGAAGAGCCATCCCTCGGGTAGCAGCCCCAGAAAGAATGGATGTGGACGCGCCCATTCCCAGGCTTCCACTCTCAGTGGTAGGCGCAGCGAGATTGCTTGTGCATTCGGGCGCGCCAGCCATGTCGGCGTGTACTCAAAGCGCACTTTTCCTGCATCCGTTTCGGACAACACACCCGCGACCTCGTCGTCGAAGAGGACTGTCAGTCGGCGCGGGGTCATACGCGCTGGTCCGCCATGGACGAGGTGGAAAGGGGCGCGGGAGTGAGGGTGAGGCCGAACACCAGCAACACGGCAAGCACGCGATCCAGCTGCATGGTTGGCTTGCCCGCCTCAAGTTCCGAAACGAAGCGACGTCCGACGCCGGCAAGTTTGGCGAGCTCAGATTGGGACAGACCGGCACGCCGCCGACGGCTCCGCACGAGTTCTGCGAGGGGCTCAGGAGTGCTATTGAGATCCCGTACGGGGTCCATTGTCTCATTCTATCGTCAGAACTGAGATGAATTCCGATAAAATCCCGCTAGTTGACCCCCAACGGGATCAATTGCAAGGTTTTCTAAGCGTTGCCTCTCTGATGAGAGGCCAATTGGCGCGATTTGCTCCCCTACGGGATCAATTTCGAAAGATTTTTCGGCCATGCCATGCCAGAACCTCAGGGCTGGGGCGCTCAGAGGGAGATGCTGGAAGCAGCAGATGCTGACCATGGTGTGGGTAGTAGCGATGGCCGTTGTCCCATTCGCTGCGGAGGCGCGAGCTCACTCGGACCTCGTGCTCCGGAGTGACGGTCACGTAACCCTGATCGAAGAGCGCGTGAAACTCTTTGGTCAGCAAGAGCCCATTCTGCACGTGGTTTGAGCGCGGCCCCAGATACGGTTGAATGTGCGCCGCATCAAGCACGATCTCGGTGTGCTCTCCGGTGATCGCACAGCGTCCCTGGTATGCATCAAGCACTCGAGTCCTGAAGGCACCCTGACCTTCACGACGAATCGTACGCGCGAACATGATCTGGCGCTCGTCGGCCTCCAGCGGCTGGAATGCATCCGCGCGCAATTCCTCGGGCAACTGCACGGCGTCAAAGCCAATCTCATCCAGAAGTCGCCGCACAAGCGCCGGTTCTCGTTCCGTCTTGCCACGCTGCGGGCCGGCACCCTTCCATCCATCCGCGTCACCCCATGCAACGTGGCGAGCATCGGACCACAACACGACGCGGCGCAGAATCGTGCAGCCCACACGGTCCGCCAGGCCTTTCCCTGTCATTGCTTCGAGTGCGAAAGGATCTTCGCAGCCGTTCTTGCTGCCGAAGAATTCCCAAGCCTCAGCCAACCGCAAGGGGTGAAAGGCCGCAAAGAAGCCGTAACCCGCGATGCGCCGGTACGGAGCCTTCAGGCGGAAGAAAACTGGATCCCCCGTGCGAAACCCTTTAAGCGGCTTGCCGCCTGGATTCCAGAAGTTCACTTCATCGAGTGTGCCGCCTTCACCCGCCTGCGCTCGCAGGTGGAAGAACCAAGCCGGATTGGTGACCGCGACGTAGGGTTCCACGCGACACGCCTAGGATAGCCGGATGAGTCTTCCTCCCGATACCCTCGCCGAACTGCAGTCGGCGGCGATTCGGTTCCGCGACGAGCGCGACTGGGCGCAGTTCCACACACCGAAGGATTTAGCACTCGGGCTGACGATTGAGGCCGGCGAACTCGCTGAGCTCTTCTTGTGGCAGTCTCAGGCGCAGTCCCTTGACGCACTGAAGAGCGATCCCGCCTTTCAGAGGCGACTCAAAGAGGAACTGGCCGACGTTCAGATCTTCTTGTTCTATCTTGCTCAGTCCGGTGGGGTGGATTTGGCCGACGCGGTGCGCAACAAACTCGCGCTCAACGCCGCCAAGTATCCGGTGGACAAGGCGCGCGGCAAGGCCACCAAGTACACCGAACTATGAGCGACGCGGTGCTTCGCGCAGGATTGCGCCACTTTGGCCACGACGCCTTCCGTCCTGGGCAGGAGGAGGTGGTGCGCGCGCTGTTGGGGAAGCAGGACGCACTCGCGGTGTTTCCCACCGGCGGAGGCAAATCGCTTTGCTACCAATTGCCGGCGCTGATGATGACGGGCACCACGCTGGTGGTCTCGCCGCTCATCGCGCTGATCCGCGATCAATTGGGCAGTCTGCAGCAGCGCGGCATTGCGGCCGCGGGCATTGACAGCGCGCAAAGCTACGAGGAACGCCGCGCCGCAGAGCGCGCCTTCGTCGAAGGCAAGCTCAAACTGCTCTACGTCTCACCGGAGCGTTTGCTCACGCCGGCCTTTCTTGAACTCGCCGAGCGCGTCGAGACGCCATTCGTGGCCGTCGACGAAGCGCACTGCGTCGTGCGCTGGGGCCACGATTTTCGCCCCGCCTATCTGGAAGTTGGCGCGTTTCTGCAGCGCACCAAGCCGCGCCGCATCGGCGCGTTCACCGCGACCGCGGCGCCGGGCTTACGCGACGCCATCGCCACCGCGCTCGGCCTGCGTGACCCGTTGATCTTGGTTCACGGATTTCTGCGTCCTAACCTGCAGCTCTCCGCGAGAAAGATCGAGGGCGGAGAGAGCGCCTGGATTACCGCCGTGCGCGACGCCGTAGTCACACGCGGCAGTGTCGGCCCCGCGCTCGTCTACGTGACTACGCGCAAAGCCGCCGAGGAACTCGCGACCGCAATGTCGGAATCTGGTCTGCGCGCAGCGCACTACCACGGCGATTGCACGCCTGAGCAACGCTCGCGCGCGCAGCGCGGATTCCTTGAGAACGACCTCGATGCGCTCGTCGCCACGCGCGCCTTCGGCATGGGCGTGGACAAGCCCGATCTTCATCTCGTGATCCACGCGCAGCTGTCCTCTTCCTTTGAGGACTACTACCAAGAAGTGGGTCGCGCCGGCCGCGACGGCGCCCCGGCGCGCGGCGTGATGCTCTGGCGCGGCCAGGATTATCGCACGCAAGACTTCCTCATTTCGCTCGAAAGCGAAGACGGCACCGCGCGCGATCCCGAACTCCTGCGCGCCGCAAAACAGCGTCTGAATTCCTTCTACCAGACTCTCACCTCACAGAGTTGTCTGTGGCGCTCCATCTTGGATTACTTCGGCGATCCCGACGCCGGCGCGCTCGCTGCGGACGGATGCGGCGCCTGTTCGCGTTGCACGGAGCGCCGCGTGGCCGTGCACGTGCAACTCGAAGGACGCGAGGCGCGCATCGCAGAGGTGATCTTGCGCGCCGCCTCCGGGCATCGCCGCTTCGGTCGGCGCAAACTCGCGCTGATTCTTGCAGGCTCGAACGCGAAGGACCTGCCGCCTGGGCATCCGGCCTTTGGCGCACTGAAAGAGTTGCCGCAGGCGGAAATCGGCAGCTGGTTGCAGACCTTGCTCGACGAGGGCTATCTCGGGCAGGTGGGCGACGAATATCCCGTCGTGGCGATTTCTCCCAAGGGTTCGGAAGTGCTCCGCATGGGGGATGGCGTGACGATCGCTCGCGCGCCCGTGGAGATTCGCGCGGAGCAGACGAGGCCAATCACGGATGAACCCTTGCTCGCGCGGCTACGCACTTGGCGCCGCGATCGCGCGCAGCAACTCGGCAAGCCAGCCTACGTAGTATTCACCGACAAGACTCTGCACGCGCTTGCGGAAACCCGCCCGGCCACCCGCGAGCAACTCCTCGCCGTGCACGGCATCGGATCTACGAAACTGGAGGCTTATGGGCAAGAACTGCTCGCTGTGATTGCTGCGCCGAATTAGCAAATATTCTCGCCAATCGATCGAATCCTGGAACAGTGAGATTGGCAACGAGCACTGAGATTGCGGCCCCGTCCGGATAGGGCGTGTAGAAGCGCACTAGCATGGTGATGATTCCCGCCGTGATCGCAAACCATATGCGCCCTGAATGCGTCACGGGCGAAGTGACCGGATCGGTGAGTAGAAACGATGCCGCAAACAGCGTTCCACCCCCGAGCAGGTGTGTACCGAGATCTTGTGAGAGCCACGGAGTGTGCCCGAGTTGTCGACTGCCACTTGGCAGTAGCAGAACGCATAATCCAATCGTGCCAAGGTACACCAATGGCACACGCCAGTCGCTGATCTTCATCACCATCAGCAGTAGCCCACCCAGCCCCACGGCTGCCGGCATGATTTGAGCGAGAGCCCCGAAGACGTCGCCCCGCGCAAGATCCGTGAGCGTCCACTGGATTGCTCCGGATTCCTTCGCCAAGGGCGTTGCGCCGCTGACGCCGTCGAGCGCCCATTCCGGTGCGAGGAAATAGCTCGGCAGCACGACCATTAGCGCTACTCGAGCGAATGCGGAGGGATTAAAGATGTTGCGGCGGTGCCCTCCGAAGGCGTGCTTCGCTAAGCCAATTGCCAGGACGCCACCTGCCGCACCGAGCCACCACGGTGATCCACGGGGCATCATCATTGCCAGGGACAGGCCGGTCACCAGCGTTGCTTCGTGCACGGCGATCCTACGCTTGAGCACTGCGTCAGTGAGCCACGCCGCTGTCACAGCGGCGCCGATCAAGGCTGCCTCGCGGCCACCGCTTCGCCACAGAGCAGCCAGACAAATCGGCGCGAGTGCTACCAGCGTCCATGTTGCGAGAGTGCGTCCGCGAACTCCGGAGTGAAGGAATGGGCCAGTCTGCACAGATAGATCCCCTAGAGTTGAGAGAGCGGATGAAGGGCTAGGGCGAGTCCGCCGCAGCAGAGCAGACGGATCGGCGTGCCAGCAATCGGCGGCGGAAGTTTGGCTCGATCCAATCTCAGGAAGAGGGGCTCCAACAAGAGTGTTCCGCCAAGCCAAATTCCAGAGGCGAGCAGCGCGTCCGAGGCATATGAATACTCTGGGATGCAAAGCAGAAGAGCAGGTGCGGCGCCGATGCGCAGGGCGATCGCAGCGAGAAGCAGCGGAAGCAGTTGCAACAGTTCACTCAGCCACGGATCAACGCCGAACGGTAGATCGGCGGCAAGCACGGTGAATGGCGCGAGAGCGGCAAGCCAATAGCGCTGCGGACGCGCAATGATTGCGCTGGCGGCGATGGCGAGCAGAGCGGCGTCGAGGGGACTCAATCCGCGCTCCTCGAGTTCAAGAGAGCCGTGAGCAGGCCGGCCATGATCAGGAGTGGACCAGGCTGCGCCCAGAGAGGCGGTAGGACCAGTACGAACACCGCACCGATTAATGCAGCCGCGACTGCGATCCAAGATTGGGCGAGTGTTGCCGAACTTGCAACACTAGCAGGTGGCGTTCCGGGCACGATGACGGCGGCAATCCATCCCAGGCCGGTTGCCGAGAGTGGACCAAGCGGCGTGAGGGCGGTGCCGACGAGCAGTGCGCCACACCACGCCGCCGTTTCTAGTAGTGAGAGGCCGGCGAGTGAGGGAACGGCGGCTGAGACCAGCGCCAATCCAGCGGCGGTGCGAAGGTTCTCTTGATCAACGGAGCGCATGACCTTCCTCCTGCCAAGCGCGCAATCGAGAGTTGACGGCATTTTGCAAAGCGCGGCAGGAGATAGTTGCTCCTGCGACCGCATCCACTACGATCGGAGGCAGCGCCGGTACTCCGCGATAAGAGGCAAGGAGTGCAGGCTGCTCCAGCGCGCGACGGTCCATGCCCTCACTGGACTCGAGAATGATGACTTCTTCGATGAAGCCATTTTCCAAGTGCAGTACTCCGCGAAACTTCCGGGTGAAGCCCTGTTCTTCGAAGAAGAGGAGTGCTGATTGGCCATGACGATACGCG
>CAZCXL010000040.1:0-12897 GCA_964502625.1 uncultured Planctomycetales bacterium
GGGGAATTGAATTCATGCGGCTCAGCGAAGACACTGTCGCAGCTGGCTAGCGAGTCGTGGCGCCACCGTTGGCGCCGGTGGGGTCCGCATTCGGATCCGCAGGGGCAGCAATCTCAGGCACGACCGGATGCAAGCGATTGCGGAAGATCCAGCGCTGATGCGAGGGAACCAAGAGCAGATCGGAGAAGTCCAGACGCGCTCGATTGGCGCCTAGGATTCCAAGGCTCTCCAAGGATCGGCGTGGCTGCACTTCGATTTCGAGAAATACGTCAATCGCGAAGGGTAGAGATTCTTCCTGCTCAGAATCCCAGTGGTCTTCCCAGACCACGTTGTGATCGGGTTTCTTGCTGTAGCGCAGATTGAGCGAGACCACTCGATCGTAGAGCAGGGAATAGGCACCGTCGCGCCAGGAATCGTCGTCCACCAGCGGATCTTCGCGGCGGTAGAGCTCCAGGAAATCGCTGCGCAGAGGATTACTGCGCAAGCGGTAACCGACCTCAGCCAGCGGCGCGTGCACAGCCTTGCCGGTGACCGCCACTTCGAATGCAGCCCGAGTGCGCGCGGCGACCAGCAGATCGAGTCTGTCAGCGTCGGCGCCGAGGATGCTGTCGCTCTGCCCCTTCAACACCCGGTATTCGCGCGCGTCATACAGCGCAATTCGCGCCAGATCCGAGCGCATCAGGTCGAGGATGCGCGGACCCGTGTTTTCGGTTTCCATGATGTTGTGGATGGCGTCCACGGCCTTGCGCGTCGCATCCAGATTGGCCATGACCGCCACCATCAGCACGCCGGTGATCAACACCGCCACCATGACTTCGACCAAAGTGAAGCCGCGAGCGCGCTTCATTGGATCGCGCCGGGTTGTAACTCCGGCCACAGTTGTTCGAACAACGCGAAATCCTGCTCGATCGCCCAGGTGTCCACCAGAGTTTCGATTTGATACTGCTCGCGGCTGTTATCGCGGAAGGAGGGGAAGGAAATCGTCAGAAAAATCCGCGTCCGCTCGGGCATCACCTCGTCTTCATTTTCCTCGTCGGCGCGCCGACGGAAGTCGCGCAGCACCGCTTCAGTGTCGTCAAGTGGGCCGCCGGAGTACTCGCTCCCGTCGCCCAGCCCGATCAGCCAAGTAAAGACGCCATAGCCATCCTCAGAGAAGTCGCCCTCGAAACCGTCCACGAGATCCGGCACCAGCCCGGCCTCAATTCTGTGAATGAATTGATCGGCCAATCGCGCCGCGATGCTCTGCGAGCGCGCGTTGGCGGCTTTGGCGACCGATTCGCGCTGGGCTTGGGTGACCAGCACGAACACGGTGGCGAGCATCACCATCGCGACCATGACCTCGAGCAGGGTAAAACCCGGAGAACGGCGCGCCATGGCTAGAAGTCGCTCTCCAAGACGCGCGGGGGTTCGACCTCACCGGCCATCACGCTCGCCAGCCCTGTGAGACCGAGCACGCGTACGGTCGTCATGTAGGCATCTGGCTCTGAGGTGTGACTTACGTAGGCCCAGAAGTCGCTCGCGTCGCCCGCCGGATGAAAGGTGAGCGTCCAGATCCCACGTTCGCGGCGCGTTCCGGTCACGTCGAGCACGGCCACCAACACGGTGCCGTCTCGCATCGTGTGCCACGGCAGCATGGAACGCTCTCGCGGATCCATGGTGAGGCCGCCCTCCAAGTCAAAGGGCGTGCGAATCGCGAATTTCTGTTCGTCGAGATCCATCACCACGTCGTAGGGATAACCGCGCGCGATCGCCTGGGTGCGCGCCAGATCAAGCGTCGAGATCAAGGTCTGCGCCGCCGACTCTGTCGCCGCTGCGGGCAACAGACCTCCCATGTTGGTCATCGTGGTGCCCAACAACATCGAAATGATCACCAACACGACCACGATCTCGATCAGGGTGAAACCGGCGGCGGAGCGGCGCGCGCCCATCCGCTGGTGCTAGAGATCCTCGGAGGAAATGTCGGCGTCCTTGCCCTCGCCTCCCGGCTGGCCGTCGGCGCCGTAGCAGATGATGACCGGTTCGCCGCCCGGAGAGAGCTCGTAGTGGTACTCGTTCTTCCAGGGATCGAGCGGGATCTTCTTCATGAAAGGTTCGCCGCCAGGCGCGCCTTCGCCACTGGTCAAGTCCTCGAGTTGCTCCGGGAACTTGTACATCTGCAGTTTGTACTGACCGAGAGCGCCGCGGAATCCCTCGATCTGGTTGCGGGCGACCTTCTCTTGGCTGGAGAACAGCGCCTGCCAAGCGTTGGTGCCGATCGTGCCGATGATCAGGCCGACGATGAGCAGCACGACCATGATCTCGAGGATGGTGAATCCGGCGTTGGAACGCGGGCGGTGGCGAAGGTTCATGACGATTTTCTAGAAAGACTGGGTGAGCTGCAACACGGGCAGCAGGATGGCAAGAATGATGAAGCCGACCAGACTCGCGAGCGCGATGATCAGCGCGGGCTCGATCAAGGAGGTGAAGCGTTGGACGGCGAGATCCACCTCCTCTTCGTAGGAATCCGCGACTTGGCTCATCATGTTGTCCAGCTCGCCGGATTGTTCGCCCACGGCGATCATGTATCCAACCAACGGGGGAAACACGCCTGAAGCCTTGATCGGTGTGGCGATGTCTTGGCCTTCGAGAATGCGCTCGCGGACTTGGTCCACGGTCTTCTCCATTAACTTGTTGCCGAGGGTGCTGCGGTTGATTTCCAGGCAGCGCACCACGCTCACGCCGGAGCGGAGCAAAGTGGAGAAGGTTTGCGCGAAGCGTGAGATGGCCTGCTTACGCAGCAGATCGCCGAAGAGCGGCAACTTCAGAATCCGCCCGTCCACGGCGAGCCGGCCCTTCTCGGTGGAGTAATAAAGGTTGAAGCCCGCCATGCCCACCACGAAGGCCAGGACCGGAATCCACCAGAACTCGCGGAAAAAGTCGGAGACACCGACCAGGATGCGCGTCGGCAAAGGCAATTCCTGGCCCTGGCTCTCCAACATGGTGGTGATCTTGGGCACGACGAAGGCGATCAAGATCGAGACCACCGCCAAGCCGACGATCAGCATGATCGCTGGATAGGTCATTGCCGCAACCACTTTGTTGCGGGCGCGCGTCTGGCGCTGCATGTAATTCGCGAGCCGCAGCAGCACGTCGTCGAGGTGGCCCGAGGCTTCACCAGCGCGGATCATCGAGACGCCGAGCTCGTCGAAGTACTCCGGATGCGCGGACAAGGCGTCGGCGGTGGGGGATCCTTGCGCGATGCGTTCGCGAATGTCGCGATAGACGACGTTCAGCCGACGGTTCTCCGTCTGTTCAATGATCGCTCGCAGGGATTCGGTGATGGGAATGCCGGCGCGCGTGAGGGTGGCCAGTTGCCGCACGAAAGTCGCCACCTCTTCCGTCCGCTTCTTCGTGCGGGCTGCGCCGCGATCGCGACCGCGCGCGGCCTGCAAACGCTCACGGAGTTTGGAGAGTCCGGGCTGACCGTTGACCGGCGCCGCGGCCTTGCGCTGCTTGGGGCGGTTTTCCTCGCCCTTGCGCACCTTCTTGCCACCGCGAATCTCCGTGATGTCCGTGACCAGATTGCCCTGGCGCTTGCACTTCACCCGCGCGTCGCGCGGTGAGTCAGCATCCACCACCCCCGAGGCCTTGCGGCCGCGTCCGTCGAATCCTTTCCATTCGTAAATCGGCACGGCCGACCAGCTCCGTCTAGACCAGGTCCAGTTGGGTGACGCGCATCACTTCCTCAGGGCTGGTGACGCCTTCGACGACCTTGAGCATGCCGTCTTGCCGCAGGGTGCGCATGCCCGCGGCGATGGACGCCCGCTTCAACTCCGTGGCCGAAGCGCTTCTCATCACCAACTCCCGCATGACGTCAGTCATGGGAAGCATTTCGTAGATGGCGGTCCGTCCTTGGTAGCCGGAGTGGAAACACTCCTCGCAACCGGGAGCGATCGCCATCTTTCCGTCCTTGAGCATGGAGACTTCCACGCCCACGGCCTTGAGCGAGCCGACGTGCTCCGCATCGGGCACCTTCCAGGTGCGGCACGAGGGGCAAAGCGTGCGCACCAAGCGCTGTGCGATCACCAGCACCAACGAGGACGAAACCAGATACGGCTCCAGCCCGAGGTCAATCAATCGGGTCACCGTAGCGGGGGCATCGTTGGTGTGTACCGTGCTGAACACCAAGTGGCCGGTGATCGCCGCGCGAATGGCGATTTCCGCGGTTTCGAGGTCGCGGATTTCGCCGACCATCATCACGTCCGGGTCTTGGCGCAGGAAGGAGCGCAAGCCGGCCGCGAAGGTCAGACCCTTCTTGACGTTCACCTGCACCTGCGAGATGCCGTCGAGTTGGTATTCGACCGGATCTTCGATGGTGAGGATGTTCTTGTCTCCCGTGGAGACCTTGGTCAGCGAGGCGTAGAGCGTGGTGGTCTTGCCCGAGCCCGTAGGACCGGTCACCAGGATGATGCCGTGCGGGAATGAGAGGTAGTGCTCGAGCACCTCGCGGTGGTGCAGGTCGAGGCCGATCTGCGCCAAGTCATAGGCGCGCGCCGTCTTGTCGAGTAGGCGCAATACGCAGCGCTCGCCTTCGCTGGTGGGCACCACCGAGATGCGCACGTCCACTTCGCCATCGCCGATGCGGATCGTGGCGCGTCCGTCCTGCGGAAGCCGGCGCTCCGCGATGTCCATCTTGCCCATCACCTTGATGCGCGAGGTGATCGCGTCTTGCGCGTTCTTCGGGATCGTCTCCATGTTGTAGAGGATCCCGTCAATTCGGAAGCGCACCTGCATCCGGTCCTGGTACGGCTGGAAGTGCACGTCTGAGGCGCGCAGCTTCAGCGCCTGAAACAGCATGCTGTTGACCAACTTGATGATCGGCGCCTTGTTGGCGACGTCGAGCAAGTCTTCGCCTTCCTCGAACGAGGCTGCCAGGCCGGCAATGTCCGTGCTCTCCAGGTCCGTCAGCGCTTCATCCACGCCGTCGGCGCGGTGGCGGAAGGCGCGGTTCACCAATTCGGTGATGGCCGAGCGCGGCGCCAACACGAAGCGCACACCGCATGGCAGCATCGCCAACAGATCGTCTTGCGGATGCAGGTCGAGCGGGTGCGCGGTGGCCACCAGCAATCCGTCGCCTTCCTTGCCGATCGCCACCATGTCGTGGGCGCGCGCGAAGGACAACGGCACGTGATCCACGAAGGCGCGCGGCACCTGCACCCCTTCGAACTTCTCGACGTACTCGAGCTCCAAGTCCGTGCCGAAGGCGGTGAGGATTGCCTCTTCCTTGAGACCGCGGCTGAGCAGCACGCGGTCGTAGCTCTGGCCGCTGGCAGCGGACTGGTCGCGGAGCTTGCGCAGCTCAGGAGCTTCCATTCCGGTGGAGGCGTGCAGGAGCGCGATCAGATCCGGCGTTTCGGTGCCGATCGTCGGACTCATTGGTCCTTCGGCGGCGTCCGCCGATCCGCGCCCACGTCGCTGCCCGGGCCCTCTCCGCCGCTGCTCTCGTAAGTCGGCGAGGAGAAACCAGAGAGGTTCAGCACGGCGGTGTCCTGCGGCTTGCCGTCGCCGTCGAGGTCTTCATCGCCTTCAAGGATCACGTCCACCGGGCTCTCCAGGCGGAAACTCGGGTCAATCATCCGCACCCGCTCGAAGCCGATGGTCGCCGAAGCGCGAGCTTTGCCCTTCTCGGAGACGTCGCGGAGCTCATCGAATTCGTCGATGATGCGCGGCGTGCAGAAGAAGAACAGAGTGGTCTTGATGTTGCGATCTGTCGTGCGGCCGAACAGGAAGCCGATGATCGGAATGTCCGAGAGGAAAGGGATCCCGCTCTCGCTCTTCAGCACGTCGTCGCGGATGATGCCGCCGAGCCACATCGTGGCGCCGTCGGGCAGACTGACGCTAGTTTCGATCCGACGGCTGGTGACCGGCGGCGGCGCGCCGTTGGCGCCCTCGCCGCGGAAGGAGGACACCACCAAACTGATCTGGAGCCGGAGGTAGCGTTGCGCCGAAATGCTCGGCGTGATGTTGAGAGTGATTCCAGCTTCCGTGAACTCGAAGTTCGAAGACACGGACCCTTGCACCGCGTTGCTGGTCTGGTAGGGAACTTTGTCGTTGCTCGACACCAGCGCGCCCTTGTTGTTCGACACCAGCACGCTCGGTACCGACAGCACGTTGGCGTCGTCGCGGGTCTGCGCCATCTGCACGATGAAAGGAATGCCCAGGTCTTCACCGTCAAAGATGCCGAAGGTGAGGCCGGCGGCCGTGGGCGAGGGCAGGCGCGCCTCGCCGAGGGTGTCTCCTGAAGTGATGCCCACGCTGGTGAAGCCGAAGCCGCGCTGGGCGTTGCCTTCGGGAGTCTTCACGTTGGCGTATTCCACGCCAATGTCTTTTTCGAAGTCTTCCGAAATCTCGATCAGCGCGGTCTCGATCAGAACTTGGGGCTGCCGTTTGTCGAGCCGGTCGAGCAGCGTCTTCAGCTCGATCCACTTGTTGCGCGTGGCCGAAGCGATGACTGCGTTGGTTTCTTCGTGGATCTCCACCACGATGCGTTGCTCCTGGAAGAGTCCCGAGCGGACGTTGCCGCCGGAGGACGCCTCGCGCTGAGCGCGCTCCGCTTCTTCCTCTGAGGTGCGCAGGAACTCGGTGAGCGCTTCGTCGAGGTCCTTCGCGGACAGGTATTGCAGCACGTAGACGTGGTAAGAGGATTCCGGATCCTCCAGGCGAGTATCCAACTGCGCAACCAAATCCAGGATCTTCTCGATGTTCGCAGGAGTGCCCGTGACGATCAGCGAGTTGTCCGGCCGGAAGGAGGTGATCAGGGTCTCCGGTTCGCCCACCGCTGCGGGCTGCTGACCGCGGCCGCGCGAATCGGCGCGAGCGGATTCCGTGAGGTTCTCGACCAACTCTTGCAGCACCTCGGCGAGCTCTTGCGCGTCTTGTTCGCGCAAGGGGATCTTCCGGAACACCACGTCCACCATCGGCGGCTGCTTGTCCAAGACCTTGATCATGCGCACCGAGGCGGCGACGAAAGGCCCGTAGCCCTGCACCAGCAGCGCGCGCTCCTGAGTCAAAGGCATAAAGGCGGAGTTGTCGCCCGCTTGGCCGGCCAAGGCCGTGCGCAGGTTGGTGCCCAAGTCTTGTGCGTCTGCAAATTCGAGCGGCACGACGGTGAAGAGATAGGTGCCCGGCTTGTCGTTGAAGGATTCGATTTCTTGATAGTCCACGAACTGCGCGTTCGCCTTGATCAAGGCACTGTTCGAAGCCAGTTGTTCCGTGATGACCACGACGGACAGATCTCCGGAGCCCTGCTGCACGCAGACGAATCCGTGAATCTTCATCATGATTTGGAAGAAGGAATAAAAGTCGGCTTTGCGGATCCGTTTGGGACCGTAGAGCAGCAATTTTTTCTGGTCCAACTTGCCGCGAATGCCCGGACCGCCGGATTCATCGATCGTGAAGTTCAGGCCGGTGTTGAGTTGGCAAACCTTGATGAATTGGCGCAGGGTGAGCCCCAGATCGTCCAACTCAGCAATGTCCAGTAGGAGGTAGTCACCCTGGTCCTGCATGAAGCCTTCCGGGACCTGGACGTCGTCCAGGCCCTCATTTTGGGCGGTCAGGGCGGCGGGGGCCAGGAAGGCCGCCAGAAGGACAGCCAGGGCGAGTCGGAGTTGAGGCAACATGCGCTCGATCTAAGGTGTACGACCGCAGAACGGCCGCATGGGAAGTCTAGGAGCGGGGGGGTGTGATCGGAAGCGTCAGTCTCCCCGGGACTTGCGACGGCTTGACCGTGACGCTTCTTCCCGAAGGCTCCTGTGTCCCCGAAGCGTTATTCTTCGATGGCCGTCACGATGCCGCTCGCCGACCACCTTCACCCCGCCGCGGTGCTCATCGCTCCCCAGGCGCGAGACAAGTGGCACCTGATCGAGATGCTCGCCGAGTCCATGGTGGTTGCAGGCCGCTTGCCGCGCGAACGCCTCAAGGATGCCGTTGAGGCGCTCTATGCCCGCGAACGCTGCGTAAGCACGGGCCTGGAAGAGGGCATCGCCGTGCCGCACGCGGCCCTGGAAGGTCTGCAGGGAATGGTGGTGTCTCTGGCTATCGTGCCTGATGGCATGGATTTCGAGGCCCAGGACGGCCAGGCGGCCCAAGTGATCGTCGCGGTGCTCGTCCCACGCCAAGAGAAATTGCTCCACCTGCAAACCCTCGCCGAGATTGCGCGCCGGCTGGGTGACGCGGAGTTTCGCGGCGGGTTGCTGCGCTGCGCCGATGGACGCCAGGTCGTGGCGCTCTGGGCCGCGGCCTGAGCCTGCGAGCTCAGACTCCCTTCTGACCTCGCACCGGATGGGCGGCGCTTCTCCAGCAGGACCACGCCTGCACCCGCTCTTGGGCAGCGCGCTGCAACTGCGCGCGCACGCGCCGGTAATCGTCCAGAGAACCACCAAACGGATCGGCAACTTCAAGTTCGGAGGGATCGAACAGTTCGGCCGCGCCGCTGCGCGCTTCTCGGAGTGCGGCTACATGTCCGCGGCTCATGCCGAGCAGCAGATCCGGTTCGCTCCCGGCCAAGGCTTGCGTCAACTGACGCGCGCGGTGCTCGCGCAGATCCAGGCCGACCTCTCGCGCGGCAGTCTGCGAATGCTCGCTTGCCTCTGAACCTGGCATGGCCGACGTGCCAGCAGATTCCACGATCCAACCCAGACGCGCCAAATCATGCGGCGCAACTCCCCAAGCGGAAGCAAGTTCACGCTCCAGGATCGCCGCAGCCAAGGGTGAACGGCAAATGTTTCCGCTGCAGACCACCAACACGCGCTGTCCGGGACGAACACGCGAGCCGGCCACTTCACCGCGCAACACGCGGGGCAAGGGATCGAAGGCGACCACCGCCGACGCTGCTGCATGGGTAACGGAATGAGGATCGAATGCGGCCGGCACGCCGTTTTGCGCCAGCCATTCCGCGAGTCGCGCTCCGTGCAAAGGATCAGCGCCATGCGGATTGATGCTGCTCATCAACAACGGCGCGCCTACAGCCTCCGCAAGGGAACGAAAACGCGCGTCATCCGGCACGCGCAATCCCACCAGGGGCCAAGGCCAGCCGAGTTCGCGCGCGAGCACCACCCAGCGTGCAGGCAGGAGCACGGTCCACGGGCCGGGCAGAACCCGTTCCATCCAACGCGGAAGGCCGGGTGGCAAGGTCGGCGCCAGGCGCGAAAGTGCCGCAAGATTCGGCAGATGAAGCGCACATGGCTTATCCATGGGCGCTCCCTTAAAGCGCGCAATGCGAGCCGCAGCCTGAGTTGCGCCGCCTGCGGCGGTCGAGGCCGCAAGACCGGGAACGGTATCGGTCGGCAGTGCGGCAACGCCTCCTTCGGCGAGCCAGTTCGCAAGCCGCGCGCGCGACTCGGCGCGGCCGGGGTCGAATGCCGCCACCAGATCCACCCGCGCAATGTATCCGCGACGGGCCGGGCGCGCGCTCCGGTATCCTGTTTCTTGGAGGAGACGCGCATGCGCGCTCCGCGATCGCGATGACCCAGGCCGACCGACCGTCCGCGCCGCCGCTTGATCCGGAAACGCTTTCCCGCGTGGCCGGGGGGCTCGTCCACGAACTGAAGAATCCGCTGAGCACACTCGGCCTGCATCTCTCCCTGCTGCAGGAGGAGTGGCGCAAAGATGACGGCCCGCGTGCGCGCCGCAGCTTGCAAGTACTGGGCAGGTTGCGCGCGGAGGTGGAACGCCTCAACGAGATCCTGGAAGATTTTCTGCGCTACGCCCGGACCGATACCCTGGATCTCAAGCCGACGGATTTGAATGCCGTCCTGGAGCACGTCGCGCGTTTCGTCGAGCCCGAGTTGCGGGCGCGCAAGATCGCCCTGCGGGTCTATCCGGAGATTGGACTGCCTCTGGCCCGCGCTGACGGGGACCGACTGCGCCAAGTGATCCTGAATCTCGTGATCAACGCGCGCCAAGCCATGGAAGAGCGGGGAGGACACTTGACCCTGATCACGCGTCAAGAACTGGAATGGCTCCGCATGGAAGTGCTGGACGATGGCCCTGGCATGAGCCCGGAGATCCTGGCGCACTGCTTCGAGCCTTGGTTCTCCACGAAAGCCGGAGGCAGCGGTCTCGGCCTGCCCACCGTGCGCCGCTTGCTTGAAGCCCATGGTGGACGCTTCGAATTGGAAAGCGCTCCAGGACGCGGCACCCGCGCGGTGCTGTTTCTGCCCCGCGCCGTGGCGGAGGGCAAAGGTGGCTGAATCCCGTCTCTTGGTGGTGGAAGACGACCCGGCGCACGCCGAAGCGCTGCAAATGGCGCTCGAGAGCGAGCGCTGCACGGTTGAGATCGCCGCGAGCGTGGGCGCGGCTCTGGATCGCTTGCGCGCGCGCCGCTTCGACCTCGTGTTGACGGATCTGCGCCTCGGTGCGGAAAGCGGGCTCGATCTCCTCAGCCGCGTGCGCGAGCAGTTCCCCGCACTCTCCGTGATTCTCATCACGGGTCATGGCAGCGTCGAGACCGCCGTGAAGGCGATGCGCGAAGGCGCAGCCGATTATCTCGCCAAACCGGTGAACCTCGAGGAGTTGCGCGCGCGCGTGCGACGGGAATTGGAGAACCGGCGGCTCGTCGAAGACAACCGCGAGCTGCGCGCGGCGCTGGACAAACGCTACGGATTGGAAGGGTTGGTGGCTTCCACCGAGGCCATGCATCGCGTGTTCGACCTCGTGCGTCAGGCCGGGCGCACCGAGGCCACCGTGTTGATTCTCGGGGAATCCGGAACCGGCAAGGAGTTGATCGCCCGGGCTCTCCACCGGCTCTCGCCACGCGCGCCGAATCGCTTTGTTGCGATCAATTGCGCGGCGCTGACCGAATCCTTGATCGAAAGCGAACTCTTCGGGCACGTCAAAGGCGCATTCACGGGAGCTCACGAGAATAAGGAAGGAAAATTTGAATACGCGAACGGCGGAACGCTCTTCCTGGACGAGATCGGGGACATGCCGCCCGCAACTCAAGCCAAACTCTTGCGCGTGCTCGAAAATCGCGAAGTCGTTCCCGTCGGGGCGAACGCTTCGCGGGCGGTGGACGTGCGCATCCTGGCCGCCACCAACCAAGATCTGCGCGCGCGCGTGCGCCAAGGACTCTTCCGCGAAGATTTGTTCTGGCGTCTCGCCGTCATCACCGTGGAGTTGCCGCCGCTGCGCGAGCGGCTCGACGACCTCCCGTTGTTGGTCGAACACTTTCTGCGCCAACTCCGCGAAAAATCCGGGGCCGGTGTCCTCCGCGTGGATGAGGCAGTGCTCCGCCGCCTGCGTACCCACACTTGGCCCGGCAACGTGCGCGAACTTCGGAATGCGCTGGAAACGATGACGGTGCTCGATCGCGACGGCGTGTTAGGTGTGGACGACCTGCCCCCGCACCTGAGTCAACTCGCGGAGACCGCGGATCCCGTGCCTGCCCCGCCCCGCAATCCGAGCTCGGTGGCCAGTGAGCCGAGCACTCCGCCAACACCGCTCGCCCTTCCTGCTGCGGGATACCAACTCGCGGGCAAGAGCCTGGAAGAGGTCGAACGCGACCTGATTGCCGCCACCCTGCTCGCCGTGGACCACAATCGGCAGAAGGCGGCCGAGCGGCTGGGGATCGGCGAGCGCACCCTCTACCGCAAGCTGAAGGCGTACGGACTCGATTAGACTGCCAAAAGGGCAGTTCTGGCGCGGCACGGAGTTTGCCCTTCAGGGGCATCATGAGCAAGATCGTCGGCATCGATCTCGGCACCACCAACTCGGTGGTGAGCGTTCTGGAAAGCGGGGAGGCCAAGGTCATCCCGAACAAAGAAGGGGCGCGTACCACACCCTCCGTGGTGGCCTTTCAAGACGGAGGTCAGCGCCTCGTTGGCGGCCCGGCCCGTCGTCAGGCGGTCACCAACCCCACGCGCACCATCTTTTCGATCAAACGCTTCATGGGCAGGCGCCACGAATAAGTGGGCTCCGAAGAAAAACTGGTGCCCTACACCGTGGTGGGTGGACCGAAAGATCCGGTCAAGGTGGCGATCGGCGACAAGGAATACACGCCCCCGGAGATCAGCGCCCAAGTTTTGGCGTACTTGAAGGAATGCGCCGAGGACTATCTCGGCGAGAAGGTCACGCGCGCGGTCGTCACTGTGCCCGCTTACTTCAACGACAGCCAACGGCAAGCCACCAAAGACGCCGGCAAGATCGCGGGACTCGAGGTTGAGCGCATCATCAACGAGCCGACCGCAGCGGCCATCGCCTATGGATTGGACAAGAAGAAGGCCGGCAAAATCGCCGTGTTCGATCTCGGCGGCGGCACTTTTGACATCTCGATCCTCGACATCGGAGACGGCGTCTTCGAAGTGCTGGCCACCAGCGGAGACACCCATCTCGGCGGCGATGATTTCGACGACGTCCTGATCCTGTGGCTGGCGGGCGAGTTCCAGAAGGAACACGGCATCGACCTGCGCAAAGACAAGATGGCCCTGCAGCGGCTGAAAGAAGCGTGCGAGAAGGCCAAGTGCGAGCTCTCGAGCGGACAAGAGACGCAGATCAACCTGCCTTTCATCACGGCCGACGCGAACGGTCCCAAGCACCTCATGGTCGCGCTCACGCGCGCCAAGTTCGAGGCGCTGTGCTCGGAACTCTTCGAGCGCTGCCGGCGGCCCTGCCTGCAGGCGATCAAAGACGCGGGATTGCAACCGAGCGAAATCTCGGAAGTGCTGCTGGTCGGCGGATCCACCCGGATTCCGCGCGTCCAGTCTCTGGTGAAGGAACTCTTCGGACGGGACGGCAACAAGAGCATGAACCCCGACGAAGTGGTCGCGCAGGGCGCGGCCATTCAGGGCGGAGTGCTCTCGGGCGCGGTCGAAGACCTGGTGCTGCTCGACGTCACACCGCTCTCGCTCGGCATCGAGACCT
>CAZCXL010000041.1:0-3830 GCA_964502625.1 uncultured Planctomycetales bacterium
CGGTCCGACTTTCTTGTTCCAAATTCCGTCGGCCTGCCAGAGTTCTTCGACTTTGATGCGGCGCTCGCCCGCCGGGCCGACGAAACGCAGCTCCGCATCCAGGCTCATCAGCGCGGGCGCGGTGTCGTTGCTCGCTGCGGCGACGCACCGGCTGCCTCCCTTCACCACGTGGCACTCGGTGCCGTCTTTTTTCATGCAGAAGCCGAGTGATTGGCGCCAGAAGTAGGTCTGGTTGTACCACTGACAGCGCGTGTCGAGCATCACGTTGCCGCCGAGCGTACCCATGTTGCGCAATTGCGGACCGCTCACCAGTCCGGCGGCCTGCGCCAGGGCCGGAGCGCGCGCGATCAAGCCTGCATGGCTGGCGACTTGCGCGAGCGTGCTCATGGCGCCGATGCGGAACGCGCCGTCGGCGTCTTCGCGGATTCCGCGCAACTCTTCGACGGCGGCGAGAGACACCACGCACTCCGGCTCGAACAACTTGTGCTTCATGTTCGGCACCAGGTCGGTGCCACCGGCGACGAAGAGCGCGCGGCCCGGCTCGTGCGCGGAAATGGCGGCCACGGCTTCCTGCACGGTGCGCGGCTGCGCGACGGTGAACTTCGGCAGCCTAAGCACCGACGTTCTCCTTCTGCGCGCGCAGCGCCTTCAGCACCTTGGCGGGGGAGAGCGGGAGATCGCGCAGCCGCACGCCGACCGCGTCGAAGACCGCGTTGGCGATCGCGGGGATCGCGGAGTGCAGCGGGCCTTCGCCGGCCTCCTTCGCGCCGTAGGGGCCTTCGGGATCCAGCGACTCCACGATCAGCGCGTCGAACTCGGCGACGTCCATGGAAGTCGGAATGCGGTAGTCGAGCAAAGAGGGCCCGCGGTGCATGCCGAAACGATTCATTTCGTGCTCCTCGAGTGTCACCTCGGCGGCGCCCATGTAGGTGGAGCCTTCGATCTGCCCGGCAGTGAGGAGCGGGTTCAGCGCGCGGCCGCAGTCGTGCGCGCACCAGATCTTCTCGACCGTGATGCGGCCGGTTTCCTCGTCCACCGTCACCTCGGCGAGGTGCGCCGTGAAGGAATAAGCCGGTGAGGCTCCGATGGTGCCGCCGCGGTAGTCGCCGCCCAGGGTGGGGGTGTTGTAGGAACCGGTGGAGCCGAGGGTGTCGAACTTGGCCTCGGCGAGGTGGAAGGCCTCGCGGTTGGAGAGCGGCGTGCGCGCCGGGTCGTCCAGATCGAAGACGCTGCCGCCGATCATGCGCACGCGTGCGGGCTCCACTTCCCATTTCTCGGCCACCGCCATCACGATCTGCTTGCGCAGCTTGCGCGCGGCATCAATGCAGGCGTTGCCGACCATGAAGGTCACGCGGCTCGAATACGCGCCCAGGTCCACCGGGCAGAGATCGGTGTCGGCCGCCACCACGCGCACGTCGCGCGGATCCATTCCCAATTCCTCGGCGACCAGCGCCGCGGCGATCGTGTTCGAGCCCTGGCCGATGTCGTTGCCGCCGGTGAAGACGGTCACGATGCCGCTGCGATCCACCTTGATCTGGATCCCGGCCTGCGGCATGTCGTTGGGATAGATCGGGTAGTTGGTGCCCGAGATGTACATCGAGCCGGCCACGCCGAGTCCGCGCCCGCGTGGCAACTTGCCCCAGCGTTGCTTCCAATCGCTCGCGCGCTCGACCGCTTCCAGGCATTGCAGGAAGCCGTTGCTGCTGACGCGCATGCCGTTGACAGTGGTGGTGTGTTCGCCGAGGAAGTTCTTGCGCCGGATCGCGATCGGATCCATCTTCAGCGCGCGCGCAACCTCGTCGAGCTGCACCTCGAAGGCGAAGCGCGGCTGCACGCTGCCGTGGCCGCGCTTCGGCCCGCACGGCGGCTTGTTGGTGAAGACGCGCGTGCTGTCGAAGCGGTAGGTCGGGAAGGCGTAGGGGCCGGTCAGCAGTTGGCCCGAGTAGTAGGTCGTGACCAGGCCGAAGGAGGAGTAGGATCCGCCATCGATCAGGATCTTGGCGTCCACCGCGGTGATGGTGCCGTCGCGCTTGGCGCCGGTGCGGTAGTGCATCTGCATCGGGTGGCGGCCGCGGTGCGCGTAGAAGACTTCCTCGCGCGTCCACAGCATCTTGACCGGGCGGCCCGTCATCATCGCGAGCTTGGCGGTGCAGAACTCCAGCGAGAAGGGATCCGACTTGCCGCCGAAGGCGCCGCCAAGGCAGGGCTGGATCACGCGGATGCGCGCCGGATCGAGCGCGAGCACCCGCGCCAGCGCGCGATGCACGTAGTGAGTGATTTGGGTGGACGACCACAGCGTCAGCCGCCCGTCGGCGCCGAACTGGGCGACGGCGCAGTGCGGTTCGATCGCGGTGTGGGTGGTGCCGTGGAAGGAGTAATCGTTTTCGATCACCAGATCGGCGCCGGCGATTTCCTCGTCCACCTTGCCGAACTCCAGCAGCACGTGCTTGGAGACGTTGTTGCCGCGCTTGTTGGCGTGGAGCGTGACGTCGGTGCGCGCGAGGGCCTCGCGCGGATCCATGATCGCCGGCAGCACTTCGTACTCGACTTCGATCAGCTCGAGGGCGGCGTTGGCCGTGTCCTCGTCCACCGCCGCCACCGCCGCGACCTCGTCCCCGACGAAGCGCACCTTGTCCACGGCGAGCGCCGTTTCGTCCGGCGTCCAAGGAATCACCCCGTACTGGGTCGGCAAATCCGCGCCGGTGATCACCGCATGCACGCCCGGCAGCGCCAGCGCCTTCGACGCATCAATCCGCTTGATCAGCGCGTGCGCGTGCGGGCTGCGCAGCGTCTTCGCGTGCAGCATCCCCGGCAGGGCGATGTCGTCGGCATAGACCGCCTCCCCGGTGGCCTTGGACAGCCCATCCACCTTCCGATTCGCCTTCCCGACGACCTGGAAGTCCCCCCAGGGCGCGCCGGTGCCGTGCTGGTCGCGTGCAGCCACCGGGAGATGATACGGAGTCAGGCTCCGGTCGATCGGTCGCGGAATCGGGCTGGTGGATGGCGCATCGGGCGTGCAGCGAGTGGCGCGCATAGCGTGCCTCCGTGGAACGAAGGTCGAGTTCCGAGAGATCGAGGCTAGACTGACCCTTCGATGCGCAGGTCGCGATCCGCTCTCGTTGGGCGCGAAGTCCCTCGCCACGCGGATCCGTCGCATGCGCGTCGCGCGTGATCGAGACGATGGACGATTGCTGCATCGAAAAGAGCTGCGCAGTGGAGCAGCTGCGCGAACGCCAAGCCTCGACGCTGCGCCTGGTGCTGGTGGTGAATGCCGCGATGTTTGTCGTGGAGCTCATTGCAGGCTTGCTCGCGGGATCCGTTGCACTGCTCGCCGACTCGCTTGACATGCTGGGCGACGCACTCGTCTACGGATTCAGTCTCTATGTCGTCGCCCGGGGGCCGGTCTGGAAAGCAAAGGCCGCTTTAGCGAAGGCGGCTGTGATGGCACTCTTCGGCGTGTTCGTCTTGGGTCAGCTCGTTTACAGGCTCGTCCATCCGCAGATCCCGACTGTCGGGACCATGGGCGCCGTCGGTGCGCTCGCACTCGCTGCGAATGGCTTTTGTTTCGTGCTGCTCTGGCGTCACCGCGCCGAAGACATCAACATGCGATCGGTCTGGCTGTGCTCGCGCAACGATCTCATCGCCAACGCCTCAGTGATGTTGGCCGCAGGGGCGGTATGGATGACGCTGTCGCCATGGCCAGACATCGCGGTTGGCGCGCTGATCTGCGCCCTATTCCTTCGTTCGGCGTTCCTTGTCGCTCGGGAAGCGCGTGCGGAGCTACGGGTGTGATGCGGGGCCTAACTCCGTATCTCTGGGTACTTCAAGGA
>CAZCXL010000041.1:3840-12807 GCA_964502625.1 uncultured Planctomycetales bacterium
GACAGACATCCCGTGCGGACGGATTCCCTGCACCGCTGCGTCATTCGCTGCGAATGCGAAGTCTTGACGGACGACGCCGCCGATCGCGAACTTCGTCAACGAGCTTGTCAAAGCCTCGGTCCACTCCCCAGTGGCCTCAGCAGGGAATGGTTTGGAGCCCGGCGCACGGGGATACCGCGTTCACCGTTCCGCTGTTCGACGACGCGTGCGGGCTGCGCAGGGTCTTAGCGTGCAGCATCCCCAGCAGGGCCAGGTCGTCGGCGTAGACCGTCTCCCCGGTGGCCTTGGCGGAGACCATTACCCCTGCGGTCAGAGCCGTTCTCACTCGATCTGAGTGGCCCCGCGAAGGAGCAAGATCGCTCGCGGATCGGGGCCAGACCGGTGGCATGGAAGTTGCCAGTGATCCCTCGCTTCATGCTTGCTCTCGTCTTCGTATTGCTGCCGCCAATGACTCTGATCCAGTCTGCCGGCGGCGTCCAAGAACCGGTTGTCGTCATCCGGGGAGCCTACGACGAAATCAGCTCCGCGACCCTCTGCGGAGGCGAGGACCTGGACGGCGATTCCTTCGACGATTTTGCGTTTGGGAGGCGGCACCAGACCATCGTCGCGCACTCTGGCCGGAGTGGCGCCCTGCTCTGGCAAACCTTCATCCTTCACTCTTCGTTCGGCGTGATCATGATTCCGGACGTGGACGGCGACCATCGCGCGGACGTCGTCGTTGCCTCTTCCAGCCTGGGCGAGGTCTCCCTGCTCTCCGGCGCAACCGGTTCCCTGCTGTGGCGGACGACGGTGAGCGGAGCGCCCGGCCTCGGCACCAGCATCGCTGCGACGGGCGACCTCGACGGCGATCAAGTCCCGGAAATTCTCGCGCTGGTGCCGTGGGGTTCCGCGCGCGGCACTTACGTCCTTTCCGGAGCGACGGGCGCGCTTTATTTCATCGTTCCGCACGTCGTCGCTTGGAGCAACGGCACCTGGGGCCAGCGCCTCGCCGGAGTCGGTGACTCCAATCTCGACGGCTACGACGACTTCCTCGTGGGAATGGTTCAAGCCTCCTCCAGAGGCGGGCCAGTCCACCTCTGTTCCGGCGCCGATGGCTCCCTGCTCCGCGAGTACTTCCTGGCGCAACAGCACTTCGGATCGAGCGTCGCGAACGCAGGCGACCTCGACCATGACGGCGTCCCCGATCACCTGATCGGCGCGCGCGGTCACGGCAGTGTCAACGCTTTCTCTGGCCGCACCGGTCAGTTGCTTTGGACTTGCACCGGTCCGCCCTCGCTCGGCACGTCCTGGTTCGGAACCGGCCTCGCCTCCTGCGACGATCTCGACGGAGACGGCACGGGCGACGTGCTCGTCGGCGCGCCGCAACACCGCGAGCGTTTGGATGAACCCTATGGTGCGGCATTCCTCTTGTCTGGAGCCACCGGCGGCTTGCTCGCCAAGCTGAGATCCTCCACGTCCGCACACATCGGGGACGCCGTCGCCGCGCTCGGTGCAGTGACCAGAGACGGCCGGCCGGCTCTCCTCCTCGGAGGGCCTGGAAACACCATCCCAACTTTCACCGACAGCAGCGTCGAACTCAGTTCTTGGCACGCCGGCCTGTACCTGAGCCGAGACCGCCTGTCCGCTTCTCGCGGCGGATCGCTTCGGTTCGAGCTCGAGTTCCCGCATTCTCGAACTGGATATCCCTACTGGATCGTTGGCTCCCGCACGGGACCCGGGCCGTCCACCTGGCGAGGCACGGCGGTGCCACTCACCTTCGATTCGTTCACTACAAACTCCTTCGCGCAACCCTGGTTCCCAGGCGCTCACGGCGTTCTGGGTGCAGGCGGCGATGCTCAAGTCGCCGTGCAGGTGCCTGCCGGCGTCGCAGCACGCATGCTCGGCGCCACGCTCTGGCTCGCGGCCTTGAGTGAAGACCCGTACCGGCCACCCGTGAGCTCGATCGCACGCACGCTCACCATCGTTCCATGACCCTCTCCACGACTGCCCTCCTGCTCGCCGCCTGCCAAGGCGGCGCCTGGATGCCGGATTGGGAGTTCCCGAATCCGCAGTACGTGTCGAGCCTCGCCGTGCTCGCCGATCGCGACCTCGACGCGCGTCCAGAACTCCTGCTCGGTTCCACGCGCGATCGCCGCGTCGATCTCGTGTCCAGCCGGACCGGTGCGCCGATTTACAGCATCCTCTCCTCCGGACTGCCGGACCAATTCGGTTGCAGCGTCGTCCGGCTCGGAGACCTAGACCACGACTCATTCGAGGACTTCGCCGTCGGCGCCTATCTGGACAGCCGGAACGGTCCGTATGCGCATGGCGCCGTCCACGTGTACTCCGGTCGCGATGGGGTGCAGCTCTCCATGGCGCTGGGAGTCATCGCACAGGAGTACCTGGGTGCGGCGATGTTCTCGCCCGGCGATCTCGACGGGGACGGATGGAGCGACATCCTCGCGACCTCGCACGTCAGTCTCAGCAATCCGCTGAACGTGTCCATGCGCGCGATCTCGTCGCGAACGGGTGCGACGCTCTACTGGATCCATCCTCCTCCGACCGACACTAGCTTCAACGCAGGCGGAGTCGGGCTCAAGGATTGCGACGGGGACCTCGTTCCCGACTACGCGGTCTCTGCCTCAGGCACGGCGCACATGGGAACCGTGAACGGAGGTTGGGTCGGCATCTACTCCGGTGCGAGCGGTGTGCTGCTGGTGCAGATGCCGGGGTGGATACCGAGTCAAGGCTTCGGAACCTTGCTCGGCCGCGCGGGAGATCTGAATGATGATGGATTCGACGATCTGATCGCGAGCGGCGGTGCAGGCCCGGGCGAAAACCCGGCCGGTCTCGCCATCTCAGGCCGGAATCTCAGCGTGCTGTTTCCCTTGGATGCCGATCCGATCCGCCCTGAGATCTGGTCCGCGGCAGGCGGAGGCGTGGACTTCGACGGCGACGGCGTCCTCGACTTGTTCGTGTCCGACCGGCAGGCGGACGTTCCCGGGGAGTTGGAGAACGGAAGGATCACGGTGTTCCACGGCGGAACCGGAGCGAGGACCTTGGAGATCTGGGGCGATCTGGCTTCCTCGCTCGGGCAGCAAGCGATTCTCCTCGACGCTGCCGGCCGCAGCCGCAGGCCCGGCATCCTCGCGATCAGTTCGGATCCTCTCACGCACCGCATCCACGGATTCGCGTTCGAAGATCTGCTCTATGCTTCGACGGCCGTCGTTTCCTCTTCAGCCGGAGATCGTGTCGAGTTGCGGCTGCGGTTCCCGGAGGGGGAGGCCGGCTTCCGCTACCTCCTGCTCGCATCCGCCACTGGCGACGGACCGATCCAGTTCGGCGGGATCTCCGTGTGCTTGAGTCCGGATGCGCTCTACCGGCGCATGATCCTCGGCCCACCGCCGATCTTCACGGGCGCACGAGGCCGGCTGGATGCAGCCGGCGAGGCGTCCGCCACACTCCTGCTGGCTCCGGGGGCCTCAGCGCACCACGTCGGTCGGACCATCCGCTTCGCGGCCGTCAGCTACGAGGGAGTGCTAGCCCGGCTCGCCTCGCGCGCGGTGGCATTGGAAATCCTTCCCTGATCGACGGCCGCGACTCATCGCTGACGAGGCGGACCTTGTCCAGGGCGAGGGTGGTCGCGACGTCCGATCAGGAGCGCCTACTCCTACCGCTTCGACTGCGCAGCGATCTTCCGCAGCTCTTGCAGTGAAACCAATCTATCTTGGTACGCATATTCTCCCAGTTCCCCGTCGATCCTCCAATCCATCACGTGCGCACCGTTGAGTGAAGGGAGGGTGGCGTACACGGCGCTGAAATGAGCCTCCGGCTCGGCCATGATCGTGACGTTCTCGCTCTTGTACAGGTGTCTCCCCCCGGGAAAGAACTCCGTCTCGGAAGCCGCGAAGGACGACGGCCAAGTCTCGTGCCATTGGAATTCCTTGCACTGCAGGAGCTGCCCGGAGCGGTCCCTCTGCAAGACCTGAAGATGCGAGACCGGCAGTTCTCCAGCCGGAGGGATGGATCGCTGCAGAGTCCACTCGATGTCTTGGCCGATCGCGGTGAACGCGAGATGGAGACCGATCCGCACTGGGAAGGGATCTGAAGCCGTCTTGGTCCAGCGCACGCGGAGCGTCTCCATCGCGGGATCTCTGGTGTACTCACCGGCGCCTCCCGCGACCCCAGCCATTCCCCACTCGAGCAGCTCGCGCAAGAGGCCCAGCCGGACGGCCAGCGGGTCGTAACGAGAATCCTCGTCGAACGCATTCACTTGGAGACGATCCGTGACGATGTCGCTCGGCTGGCGTGCAGCAACCGGGAAGAAATCCCAGCGATGATTCTCCGGCACGCTCCACTCTGCCCACATCGCGAGTCCGACGTCCCCCCTGAACAGCAGCGCGCTGCCGCCATTCGGCAGTGAGGAGACGTGGATCGTGGTCGTCGAGATCGAAGGCGGTCGAATCTGGATGTCCAGCCGCCGCCGGAGTTCGTTGACCACATCCTCCCCGCATTGAAGCTCGGCGAGATGCTGATGGATCTCGGAGACTGCACCGAGATCAATTCCGGGTGCCGCGGTTCGTTCGAGCACGACGTAGGTGCGCGCGTTGCCCGCGAGCAAATCGTGCGTCGTCGTGATGCTTCGCTCCAAGAAGCGGAGCGCTTGCTCACGCTGCGGCGCGGCGGGCTCCTGAAGTCCCAGAGCAGCCGAACCCGTTTCCAGCACGCAGGTAAACAGCAAGGCGGTCGTCACCATAGACAGCGATTCTAGCGAGGTCCTTCGCAGGCCGCCCTCAGCGCCTCGAGGTCGTCGAGCATGCATTTCTTCATCATCCCCTTGAACAGCGGCGCGAAGATCACCGACATCAACTTCGCGCCAAAGGTCAGCGGCGTGCCCTTGAACGTCCACGTGACCCTCGTGCCGTCGCCCACGGGCTCGAACTCGAAGAGAGTGTGGTAATGCGTGCCGTGCGACTCCGCCTCGACCTGGTAGCTGCGCGGGGGATGGACGGCCGTGACCCACATCTCCTCGGTGGCCTCCTTCTTCATGATCACGCGCGTCTCGAGCCAGCGCGTGCCGATGCGGAAGGACCCCTCGCTCAGCATCTCGAGCTTGGTGATGCCGGGGATGCGCGGACATTCGAATGGGCGGTCCGTGACACCACGGTGACCTCGCCTGCCAGCGCAGGCGATACGCTCGCGTACTCCCGCTCTGGCAGCGCGACTCAGGATCTTGTCACACGGAACCACCCTTTCCTGGATGCTGCTCGGCGCGCTGCTCACGGCCTGCACGAGTGAACGACGGCCGGAGGCCGGCCCAACCCTGCTCCGCTTCGCGTACGAGGAAGGTCCGGACGGCATGCACAACGCGGGCGTGCGCGCCATCTACGAGGACAGCCACGGGAACACCTGGTTCGGCACGCATCTCGAGGGTCTCGCCCGTTTCGATGGCCGCTCCTACGACTACTTCGACGTGCCCGGCAACAGCCGCGGCATCAGCCAAGTGTGGTCGATCGCGGAGGACTTGGCCGGCACGCTCTGGTTCGAAACGGGGAATGGACTCACTCGCTTCCAAGACGATCGCATCCTTTCACAAGACCTCAGCGATGCCGTGCGCGACGACGCGTGGACGCTCCTGCCGGGCGACCTCTGGTTCGCCTCGAGCACTCCGTTCGGGAAGGACGAGCACGTGGGCGAGATCGGCGTCTTCCGGCACGACGGGGAACGCTTCCACTTCCTTCCGATTCCCGTGCCGGAAGCCCTGCGGACGAAGGAGAACTTCACGGTCATTGGCACGTGGCGGGGGCGCGGTTCGAGGATCTGGCTGGCGACCTATGACGAGGTGATCGGATACGACGGGAAATCCTTCACCATCATCAACGACGAGCGTCTCGGCCACACCGAAGAGACGGGCTTCCTCCACGTCAAGTGCATCTTCGAGGACAGCAGGAGCCGCGTTTGGATCGGGAACAACGGGATCGGAGTGATTCTTGTCGAGGGAGACACGATCACGAACTTCACGCAGGCGCAGGGCGTCGGCCGACGCGACCACCGCAGCCGCGGGACGCTGATGCAGCCATTGCCAGGCGATGCGCCCGCGGGGGCGCCCTCAATGCACCGAGTGTTCACGATCGGGGAAGACGCGGCCGGTAACGTCTGGTTCGGAACGACGGAGCAGGGCGCTTGGCGTTATGACGGGGCATCGCTGCGGCAGTTCACGGCGAAGGACGGGCTCGGTCTCGAGCACGTCGGTTGCTTCCACACCGATCGCAGCGGCGCACTCTTGGTCGGCGGGAAGGGTGGTGTGTACCGCTTCAACGGAAAGTCATTCGAGCGGGTGCACTGAGCCGGTCTGCCGACGAGTAGGCTGACGCAGGTGAGGACCCGCAGATGACGCGCGCAGCCACGAAATCGAAGTTCCAGGCGAAGCTCCTCCGTCCGGCGAAGCCAGGCACGGGCGGTGCGTGGGCTTTCGTGGTCTTGCCCAAGGCGGCCAGCGCCAAATTGACACGGCGCGGCCGGATCACGATCCACGGCAAGCTCAACGGCTGCGCGTTCACGGCGCTGCTCGAGCCGGACGGCCAGAAGAGTCACTGGCTGAAGGTGGATGCGAAGCTGCTCGCGGCATCGGGCGCCGGCTTCGGCGAGCGCGCGCGCTTCGAGATCGAGGCGGCGGAGCAGGAACCCGAACCGCAAGTCCCGGCCGATCTGCGCAAGGCCCTGCGCGCGTCACCGGAAGCCCGGGCGGTGTGGGACGCCACCACCACGCTCGCGCGCCTCGACTGGATTCACTGGATCGTTTCGGCCAAGCAGGCGAAGACGCGCGCGAAACGAGTCCACGACGCGTGTGACATGCTCGCGGCGGGAGAGAAGCGGGTGTGTTGCTTCGACACTTCGGGCTTCTACAGCAAGGCGCTGCGCGCGCCGGCGCCTTCGCGGCAGCGCTAGGATCATTGGCATGGACCGCGGCCGAGGCGATTGATGCTGCTGCCCATGCTTTTGACCGCCTCGCGCCTGCTAGCCGCACTCTTCCTGATCTTGGGCGCCAGCGCTTCGCTGCCGGCCCAGGAAGACAACCGAACGCTGCGCGTCTTCATCTTCGCCGGCCAGTCCAACATGGTGGGCTCGGACTCGCGGGCGCAGGACATCGAGAAGTTTCCGCCTTTCGCCGGCCTGGAGAAGCCGCAGGACGACGTGAAGTTCTCCTACTGCATCGGGCGCGAAGACAAGCGGCAGTCCAAGGGCTGGGTCGCACTGCAGCCGGTGGACGACGTCGTGGGGCCGGAGTTGAGCTTCGCCCGCAGGGTCGCGGAGAACGTCAAGGCGCCCATCGCCATCATCAAGATCGCGGCCGGAGGCACGGAACTGGCCACCGACTGGAACCCTGACCAACCGAGCGGATTCGAGCTCTATCCCTTGGCCTTGGACTGGATCCGCGCGGCGCTGGCCGACCTGGAGCGGAAGAAGATCGCCTACCGGCTTGAAGGATTCTTTTGGCACCAAGGTGAGAACGACATGTTCCACGAGGGCCACCGCGCGAGTTACGGCAGCAACCTCAAACAATTCATCGGCAGTTGGCGGCGCGATCTGGCTGCGCCCGACCTCCGCTTCTACGTCGGCGAACTGTGCACGAAGACGATCTGGGGCATGGACAATCGCGCGCCGATGTACGCGATCAGCCTGGGCCAGCGCGAAGTCACCGACGCCGATCCGCTGGCGGAATACGTTCCCACTTCCCACGTCGCGATCGAAATCGGCAGTGGCGCCGGGCTGCACTATCACTATGGCACCCTCGGCCAACTCGAGCATGGCGTGAATTACGCCGACGCATACCTGCGCAGCGTCGGTCGGGAACTAAAACTCGCGCGCCCGCTCGCGCCGTGGCCGTACGAGCCGGGCAGCGCCGTCTCGCTCTTCGTTCTCGCCGGTCATCGCAACATGGAGGGCGAGCGGGCATTCGTTGCGGACCTGAAGCAGGTGAAGGGCAGGCAGGCGCTGCGGAAGGACAATCCGAAGATCGCCTTCAGGTACGTCCTGGGCGGCGGCTACAAGGTCTCCGACGATTGGGAGCCGCTCGGCCCCGCCGGCTTCTACGACACCTTCGGTCCCGAACTCAGCTTCGGCGCCGCCTTGGCGCGCAAGCACCCCGGCAACGTCGCCATCGCCAAATTCACCCACAGCGGCTCGCAAATCCTGGACTGGACGCCGGCGGGCAGCGAGGCGAAGTCGCGCAACCTATATCCGCAGTTCATCGCCTTCGTGCGCGAATCGGTGACTTCGATCGAATCCCGCGGCCACCGGGTTGAAATCGCCGGGATTTTCTATCACCTCGGCGAGAACGACATGTCCTTTGCGCCGTACCGGCGTCAGGCGATCGAGCAACTCGCCACGATCGTTCAACAGAGCCGAGTGGATCTCGACCTGCCCGCGCTCCCGTGGTACGTGAGCCAGCAGCCGCCGACCGATGACGAGAGCGTCAACGGCTTCGACGTGACCGCTGAACTCGAGAAACTCGCGCGCGCCGACGCGAACCTGATCCGAGTCGAGGCCTTCGACCTGCCCGGACAGGAGGAGAAAATCGTGATCACGGCGCCGGGAATCGTTGCCCTGGGCGAGCGGCTCGCGGAAAGTTATCTGAAACGGCGCTCGCGCGCGCAATGAAGCCTCGCGCTGGGCGAATCAAACTTCCGCCGGCGTCTGCGGCGGCTGGCCTTCGCGCCACGCGCAGTTTCCGCCCGCCGGCTCATCGCCCTCGCGTCGCCACGACTGCGGCTCCGGATTCCGGCCCGCCCGCTCGGCGGCCACGAGCTGCACCGCCTCGAAGATCTGCGTGTACCCCGTGCACCGGCACAGATTGCCGGCCAACGCTTCGCGGATTTCTTTCAACGTGGGGTCGGGCACGCGCTCGAGCAGCGCCTTCGCCGAGAGCATCATGCCGGGCTGGCAGAAGCCGCACTGCAGCGCGCCGCAACGATCGAAAGCATCTTG
>CAZCXL010000042.1:0-12756 GCA_964502625.1 uncultured Planctomycetales bacterium
TTGCGTACACCACCCAAGTCTGCAGGAAGCGGCCGAGGGCGGAAGTCAGTGCGCGCCATGCCGCCTGCGAGGAAAGCTCCTGCTGCGCCGGGGCGTCGAACCCGCGCGCGGGGCTTGCGGACGGAATGAGCAGCGCATCTGCGCCGGCCAGGAAGTGCATCCAGGCAGTCGGTAGATGCCACGCGTCCTCACAAATCAGGATTCCAAAGCGGCCATGCTTGCTCAACACGGTGTCCACCCGGTCGCCGGCGGCGAAGTAACGCTTCTCTTCGAAGATCCCGTAATCACAAAGGTGCACCTTGCGATGCACGTGCAGGATGCGCCCGTCTTCGGCGAAGACCGCCGAGTTGTAGAAGCGGTGGTCCTCCGACTCTTCCACCAACCCGAAGAGCAGGCTGCGCTCCTTGGAGCGCGCCACCAACTTGCTCACGCGCGGGTCATCCAGGCGCAACGCGACGTCCGGCGTGTGATCGCGGAGAAAGTAACCGGCGAGCGAGAGTTCGGGGAAAACGGCCAGGTCGGCGTTTTCCGTCGCGGCCCGGTCCATCCACGCATGGTGCGCGTCGAAATTGGGGTCAAGCACCCCGAGCCGGGGGCGCATCTGGCAGACGACGACACGACAGTCCATGCGGGGCGCGACGGCCAGCGCGCGCACGGGCGCAGCGGCAGCCGCTCAAGCAGCGCCCTCAAGATAGCGTCGCTGCCGAGCAGCCCGAGCGGCCTAACGGAAGGCGAGCAAGGGGTCGGCGGAGGAAGTCGGCGCTTCCAGAAGCGTGGCCAGCCCCCGCAGATCGCGGAGAACCGGCACCCCCTCGCGCTCCGCATGGGGACCCAGACCCGAGCGATCTACCAGCACCGCGCGCAATCCCGCTTGCAGGGCGCCGACCACGTCGCGGTCGAAGTGATCGCCGACGTGAAGGGTTTGCTCCGCGGGAACGCCGGCGCGGAACAGGGCGCGCTCGAAAATGGCGCGGTCGGGCTTCTCGGAGCGCAGTTCTGCGCTGGTCAGGATGAAGCGGACCCGGTCGGCGAGGCCGAGCGACCGGCACAACTCTGGGAGGCGCTCCGACCAGTTTGACACGATGCCGACCAACACTCCGCGCGCGGCGAGATCGTCCAGAACCGCAAACACTTCCGGGAAGACCTTGTAGGTCTTGGGGTCTTCAAATCGTTTCACGAGCTCTGCGTGAGCCCGCTCGAGCCGCTTCTCGGATACACCGCAGGAGGTCAGTACGCGTTCGTTGAACGCCCGGAACCAGGCCAGGCTGTAGCGAAAGTTACCGTCGAGGCTGGCAGGCAGTTCGGAGTGCGTGCGCTGCATCCGTTCGCCGATTTCCTCTGCGCTGGCGCGCGAGCCGTGCGCGCGCGCAACGGTGGAATAAATCGCGGCGCGCGCTCGGCGCTCGGCAAACAGAGTGTTGCCAGCATCGAGGAAGACCGCGCGGATTGGCGAACGCGACATGGACACTTCAGCCGGATTGTAGCGGTACAATGTCCGCGAATGAAACAAGAAGCGCGCGTCGCGTTGATGCTTCTGATCATTGCCGCACCGTCTTGCTCCTTGCTGTTCGGCGATCGCGGCGGAATTGCAGACCCCGTTGACGCTCCGGCGCTCACTACTTCCTTCCGCAGGGTGCCGGATTGGGTGCGCCCGACCGCCAAGGACTACGCGCGCTCTGAAGCGCTGCGTGCCGCCATCGCCAGGATCGAGCGCGGCGAGTCTTTAGGCGCAGCGATCGATCTCCAGACTTTGCGCTCCCAGGATCGCTGGGGTCCCGAAGTGACCGCGCTGCACGCGTGGGCTTTGGTGGACGCCGGCAGCGCGCAAGATGCGCGTCGCGTTGCGCTTGACGGACTGACGGAGCACGGCGAGCAGCAGCCGGCGCTCAACTACTCCTTGGGAGTGGCGGCGGAAGTCCTGGCACGGCCAGTCGAGGCCTTAGCTGCGTACCGCCGCGTCCTGCAGAGGGATCCAACCGATCCGGTGTTGTTGCGTGCCTGCGCCCGGACTGCGATCGCGGCGAAGAATTACGAGGAAGCGCTACTGCATCTCGACCGCCTCGCCGCCAGCGGGGTTCAGGTCCCGGAAGGAATGGAATGGCGCGCGACCGCGCTTGCCGGCGCTGGACGGCACGCCGAAGCGGTCGCGCTGCAAGAGCAGATCGTGCGCGCGCATCCCCAGGACGCAGACGTCTGGATTCGTTGCGCACAGGGTGCTTTCGAAGCCGCGCGCGCTTCTCAAGATCTCGGCTTGCTCGCGCGGTCCCGAACGCTGCTCGAAGAATTCGCGGCGATGGACCCGCAGCATCTCGAGGTGCACTGGATGCTCGGTCAGGCCTGTGCTGCGCTCGGAGACGCTCCCGCAGCCGAATCCGCCCTGCGACGCACACTGGAACTTGCGCCGGGCAGCGTCGACGCCGGAATCCTCCTGGCCGAGGTGCTGGACGCCGCGCAGCGCAAGGATGACGCGCGCGTGGTGCTCTTCGAATTGCTGCGCCAGCCGCTCAGCAGCGCGGAGGTGGAGGAGGTGCAGCGCCGGTTGCTCGCCCTGGAGGGAGAATGATGCAAGAGAGCGTTCCGGGAGGAATCGAGATTCCGGCGGCGCTCGCCGCACGCTGGAAGATCCTGCTCGCGCCCTGGACGGAATCACCGTGGTTGCTCGCGCTGAGCGCGGTCGTGGCAGGCTTCGTGGTGGCGAAATTGGCCGACTTCATCATCACGGTGGTGATGCGGTCGATCTCCACTCGCACCCGCACGGATCTGGACGATCGCATCCTGAAGCATCTGCACCGGCCGGTGATGCACAGCGTGGTGATGCTCGGGCTGGCAGTGGCCGCGCGACTACTGATTGCAGACGAAGCCGAGGCTGACCTCATCGAGCAGGCCCTCGTCACGTTCATGGCCCTGTCCTGGATCGTGTTCGCCTTCCGGATCTCCGGCCTGGTATTGCAAGGAATGGCCGTGAATCCGAAGCACTTCCAAGTGCTGTCTGGGCCGGCCTTCCCGCTCTTCGAAAACGCGCTGAAGGTCGTCATTTTCTTCATCTCGGCTTGGGTCCTGATTCAGATTTGGAATCTCGACACCGCCGGTTGGCTGGCATCGGCCGGCATCATGGGACTTGCGGTCGGTTTCGCCGCACAGGACTCGCTGGCCAACCTCTTTGCCGGGGTCTTCATCCTGGCCGACCGGCCATACAAGGTTGGGGACTACATCGTGCTGGACAGCGGCGAGCGTGGGCGCGTTTCCCACATCGGCCTGCGCAGCACGCGTCTGCTGACCCGTGACGACGTCGAGGTGACCATTCCGAACCGCGTCATGGGTCAGGCGAAGATCGTCAACGAGACCGGCGGCACCGATCAAAGGATGCGAGTGCGGGTGCCGGTCGGAGTGGCTTACGGTTCCGAGGTGGCGCAAGTCCGCGCCGAGTTGCTCGCTGCCGCCGCCGCGAGCCCTCTCGTGCAAGCCGACCCGGCTCCGCGCGTGCGACTCCGGCGCTTCGGAGATTCGAGCCTCGACTTCGAGTTGTTGGTCTGGATCGAGAATCCTGAGTTGCGTGGCCTCTGTGTGGATGACTTGCTCGAGCGTGTCTACACCGGCTTCGGCCGCGCCGGCATCACCATTCCGTTCCCGCAGCGCGACATCTGGATGCGCCCGGGCTCGCCGCCTCACGGCGCGCAGGAATGACTCCGAGCATTACCGGGCCGCACGCAAGGCGCTGCGGAGCTCGGTCAGAGTCCATGAGATCCGGCAATCCACGGCGAGGGAGCCACGGGCCTGCTCAACGTTGAAGCTGGCATCGGCTTGCACGCCGGATCCGAAACTGAGGCGAATGCGGTGCGTGCCCAGTTGGTTCGACTGGAATTGAAGCTCTGCCCATGGAAGCTCCATGCCGGCGATGCTCGCCGTGGAATCGGGGAAGAGCAGGTCAGCGGTGCATGGCGGAAGCCGCCGTCCCTCGCGGTCGAGCACGCGCAGATAGATCAGCGCTCCTCCATGCTGCAACCGGAACTCGTGGGTGAGATCAGCGCCCGCTTTGGTGACCACGCTCTCGGTGCGCGTCCGATATCCGTCGGCGGAGATTTGAACTTCACCTTTACCTTCAGCGAGCTCCAAGCTGAACTGGCCATCTGCGCCCGTGCTCGCGGAGGACCGCAAATTCAGTCCGGAAGCGTTGAGCGTGGCGCCTTTGAGGGGAAGGCCGGTCTCTGCATCCACGACCACCCCCGAATGCGCGACCATGATCGGCGTGAGTAGCGCGCATTGCTCCTCACTGAGTTGAATGACGTTCCACTCATCTCCGGTCTGAACGCGCCAGCTCCCGATCTCCACCGCTTCGGAGGATTGATACGCCCCCGCTGGTCCCATCCAGGACAAGAGAATGTTGGGAGACTGAAAGTGGGCGAGCGTCAGGGTCAACTCATGTTCCCCGCTCGCGAGTTGATACGCGTGGAGCTGATCTTGACTCGCCCACACCGGAGTACCGCTGCCGACAGCGTCTGCGCTGCCGCCGAGGCTGCCTGGTGCCGGAGGTGGAATCGAAGTGTGAATCGGCCACAAGCGCGCCTGAACTCCATTGAGATTGACGGGTGCATCCGTGGGGCCCTTGCAGAGCACGTGCAGCGTTCCGCCATGAGGCAGACAGAAAGGAATCGCGGGCTGCTCAAGTAGGGAAACCTGCCAGTGAGCAGTGACGTAGCCTCCGCAACTCAGCTCGAGCTCACACTGGCGCACCAATGCCACGTTCTCGAAGTGGAAGGCGCCCTGCGCGTTGGTGTTGACTGCGGATGAGGCACTTCCCTCATCGTCCTGCCACTCGAGAATTACGGAGGCATTGGGAACGGGATCGCCGAGTTCGTCTACCACGCGGCCGGACCAAGGCCCGCACTTCACGGGCAGGCGAAACAGCACAGGAGGGCCGGGAACTGAGAACTCGAAGGGAGAAATGGTTCCTCCCGGCATTTCCGGAATCGTGGTCCAGCACTCCAGGGAATAGCGCCCTGGCGGGAGCCGGAGGAGCAGCCGACCATCCGTATCCGTCTCCCGTGTGAATCTTTCGTAGGGCCACTCCGGCCGCAGGTCTTCGACATCTTCTTCGGATCTGATCTCTGCCGGTTCGCTCCAACTGGACGGATCTTCACCCGCGAGGAAGCGTTCCATCATCGAGTCCATGTTCGCCTCTTCGTCCACGAGAAAAGGAAGCGCCGGACGCACGTGCGGCGAGACGAGCGAGAGCGTGCTGATGGCGAACATCACCTTCTGCACGCCGTTACCGTCGACGTCCACCACGCGAATCTCTTGAGTGTCGGCGGCGAGCACGCGCAACACTCCTGCATCGGCGGTCTCACCTCGGACGACAGTCGCGTAGCCGGCGCCTTCGAATGCTTCGCCGAGTGGGGGCACGATCTGCAAGTAGGCGTTGGGGTTGACCGCGAACGCCCAGTCACCTTCTGCGAGCGCGTCGAATTGGAAACTGCCGTCGGCCGCCGTGCGCACCGCCAGAAAGCCGGGCTCCCAAGTTTCCAACCCGCTCGCCCAACTGGGATCGAAGGCGAAGACTTCGGCTTGAGCGACGGGTTGATCACTCAGAGTGAGCACGCGCCCGCGTGCATGGCCTGCGGGCAGCAGGAGTAGCGTCCACTCCGCTTCGCTGTCTTCGCTGAAGTCGTTGTGTTGGGAGAGTTGACTCAGGCCGAATCCGCTCGCGGGCGGAGGTGCGCAAGTCACCCAATCCACGTGCACCTCTCCTGGGAAACGAAAGGCGGCGACTCCATGGGCATTGGCTACGGCCTCGTGCCCGAAGGCCTCTCCGGTTTCGCTGTCCAAGGATTGGGCGCGCACCACCCAGCCTGCGCAGTTCGCGGGAATGTGCTCCTCGCCTTCTTCGTCGGGCACGCGCAGGAGGACACGGAGGTGGACGGGCAAGCTAGTGCCGTCCGTCCAGCCCTCTGGCTTGTCCCCCGACTCCTCGGATACGTTGCTGCGAGAGAGTCGTGACTCCTGCGCGTGCTGTTGCGAGCCGCTTCCTAATTGCGCTACGTCCGCTCCCTGAGAGTTCAGCGCGGCGCTGGAGTCCGCCGCGCGGTCGAGTGAGCGCTCCTGCCGAAGCACGAGCCACAGTGCGATCAGCACGATCGGGAGCAGGAGCCAGGCGACGGTGCGCGGTCGCAGTGAACTGTTCATCAGGCGAGGCCAAACTCTACCGGCAAGGCTCTGATCGGTTACGGAAGGCTACGTATCCTGAGCGTGTGCCTCATGCCTGGCCCGTCTGGATCGCCAACTCGCTCGCCGATAGCGGGGGCTGGCTTGGTGCCGAGGCCCTCCTTCGCGCTCTCGCCGAGACCGGACTCAGCAGCCAAGAGCTGGCCCTGGCCATGCTGCCCGAGGCTTCGGCGCGCGCGCATGCGCCTGTGTCGGGCTTCGCCGTTGGCGCGGTGGCCTTGGTGCTCGGGAGAGACGGGCGGGAAGCCCTCGCCCTCGGCGCCAATTTCGAATGTGTGGGCGCGTCGCTCAGCAGCACGGTGCATGCCGAGCAGGCCGTCACGCACTTAGCCCGGAGCCATGGGGCCCGCCGCCTCCTGGCGCTGGCTTTGAGCGCAGATCCTTGCGGCCATTGCCGGCAGTTCTTACTGGAGGTGGAAGGGGCGGAGGAGTTGTGCGTGCTGCTCGCTGATGGGAGCTCTCATCAATTCTCCGCATTGATTCCTCATTCCTTCCAACCCAGCGCGCTGGGGCGTAGGCCAGAACTCCTTGGCGCGCCGCGCGAGGCGCTGCGTTTGCGCGATGGGTCCACCGACGACCTCGTGCGCGACGCCTTTGAGGCCGCTCGTGCCTCTTACACTCCTTATTCGCGCGCGCCCGCCGGGGTTGCGTTGTGCTCGGTTGAAGGCCGGATCTTCACGGGAAGTCGATTGGAAAGCGTGGCCTTCAACCCGAGCCTCGGAGCGATGTCAGCGGCGCTCTCCTCCATGGCCATGGCGCAGGCTTCAGTCGCAGGATTCGCGCCGCCCGTGCGCGCAGTGCTTGTGGAATGCGTCGGACTCGCTTCGGAACGTCCGCAAGCCGAAGCCTTGCTGGCGGCTCTGGCACCGCGGGTGGGTTTGGAGTTCCACGTGGCCGAAGCCACGTAGCGCACTCAATCCTTCGGTTTTTTCGGCGGCTTGGGCTTCTCCGGCTTCTTCTCTTCCTGCTTGTCGCCGCCGCCAAACAGGCCACCGAGATTGTTCTGCAACAAGTCGCCGGCCTTTTCCTGCAACTTGCCCTTCTGCTCGTCAATCAGCGCATCGGTGCGACGCTTGACCTCGGCCTTGACGGCTCCGCCGAGCAAGTCTCCGAGATCGGTCTCGTTTTCGACGTCGAAGGTCGGACGGGTGGGAGTGCCGCCGAGCACGATGGAGAAGGCCACCGGCGCGGAGGCCAGCGCGTCGTTCAACAACTGGCAGAAGACTTCCGGCTCGACGCCGAGCACTTGCGGCGAGAGTTTGCGCGCCATGACCTTCGCGCCTGCGAGCGAGATGCGCACGCGGCCTCCGAGGGCGTCGTCGCGAAAGCGCAAGCCCTCGCAGGCGAGATCCAAGGATCCGCCCGAGACTTGGAAGGGCAGCGCGTTCTTTGCGAGTGCGACCAAGGCGTCCGTGGGTACGGCGAGCGCGCGGAAGTCGAGGGTGCTGTCTCCGCCATCACGCGCCAACGCGAGCGTGAAACCAATGGCGCCGCCTTCGGACAACTCGCCTTCGCCGCGAATGCTGGCGGGCATCAATTCTCCGTCCGGGGGCGTGCCGACGTTCTCCAGCGCAAATGTGAAAGATTTCAACTCCGGCAAGATCGGCTTACCGCTGCGACGATCGAGGGTCTCCCAACGGAAGTCTTCGATCGCTGCATGCTCGAGCCAGAACACACCGCGGCTTGCGGCCTCGGCCTGGCGCTTCGCCTGCGCGGCGGCCACGAAGTCGGGCTTGCCGGGGAAACGCGTGGGCTCCACCTTCGGCCCTCCGTCTTCGCCACCGCCGAAGATCCCGCCGTACTCGTCGTAGTAATCCTTGTAGGTGGAGTAGCGCTCCCAGTACTCGGTGAAGATCTGGACGACGTCACGGTTTTCGGCCTTGGGCAGCGGACGCTCGCGCGGTGGCACCGGCGTCTGCGCCTGCACCTCCGAAGGCGGCGGGCCGGCGTCGAAGGCCAGGGTGCCGTCTTTGCGCACGATCAAATGCAGACGCGCGCCGACCAATTCGGCGTTGCGCACGTGCACGCGCCCAGCCAGCGCAGCGCCGACGCTCACTTCGAGTCCGCCACGCTCAAGGCCAAGGAAAGGATTCGCAGCGGTACCCACTTGAAAGTCGCTGACGCCCGCGCGGCCGCTGAAAATCGCGAGTTCGGCCTCAGAGAATTCCACCGGTTGTCCGCCGAAGGCATAGGGCCCCCAGACGCGCAATGCGTGCGAGAAAAGCCGGTCGGCGCCCAAGGCGATGCCTACGACGAGGCCGAGCAGCACCAGGCCGAAGAGAATCAGGAAGCCTTTGCGGAGGATTTTGAACATGCGCTCAGCCCAGCCACCATCCGAAGGCTTTCTCGGTGAGCGAAATGCTCGTCACCTTCACGAGTCGTGATTTTCCGAAGCGCTCACGCCAAGCCGGGAGGCGGCGCGAAATGAAAAGATGGAAAGGAAGAGCAACGGCTACGCCCAAGGCGAGTCCGCTCAGGAAGCCGCCGAATCCCCACCAGGTATGCAACTGCGCGCTCGGCCAGGTCTCGGAGAGCCCGATGGCAAAACTTTGCGGCGTGGCGTCCTCGAGCAGGAAGCGGCCGAAGCCCGAGGTGATCCGTCCCAGAAATAACTGCTCGAATAACTCGAAGAGTCCGAGCAACACGAGCGCCACCGGAATGGAGGCCCGCAAGGCCAGGAACAAGAAGAGCAGGAGCAGCCAGAGCGTGCTGAAGCTGGCGAAGCCAGTGCCGACATCCACGGCGCGGGACGGAGTCAGCGCGAGCAGCACACCGAAGAAGGCGCCCAGGCTGATTTCGAGCGGCTGCACCTTGCCGCCGAGCAGGCGCGCGAACTGGCGGAGCAAGCCGAACATGGCTTCAGCATAGCCGGGGGACGATCAGGGATCGAAGAGCGCCCGCTGAGCGGGGGGAAGCAAGGGACAGAGCGTCGCGGATTTGCCGAACCACCGGGTGCGGTTGCGCGCGAAGAAATCGTAGCCCGTGTCGCGGAGTGCGCGCGGCACGACGCGCCCCAGCGCGGCGAGTGGGCGCCAGTAGCCATCGAGCATGGATCCGGCGAGGAGCGCGGCCTCCGAGCGCAGGTGCAATTTCCCGGTCTGGTCGCAGAGTATGAGGCTGTCTGGGAGTCCGACGCGTTGCTCCGTCGGTACCAACCGGGAGAAAGTGCTGCCCTGCAGCGGGGAGAACCGGAACGCGGTGCCGGAGGAGTTCTCCTGCATGAGAAACTGCACGCTGCGGTGGCAGAATCCGCACTCTCCGTCATAGAAAACTTGGAGCGGAGCGGGAAGGCGTCGCGTTGGAATCCACGCAGGTGAAAAGGAGAGGACGAGAATGATCCACAGTTCTGGGGTGGGCGGCCGCCCGCTCACCATCAGCACGATGCCGACGAGCAACGCGCAAGCCCAGAGCCAGGGAAGCGCGCGATGCAGCGGTCTGAGACTCGGCGCGTGCCCAGTAGGCAGGGCCAGCGCCAGCAAACCGAGGCCGAGCAGCGCAGAGGCGGGAGAGATGGCAAGCCAGGCGCCAATCACGGCGGCGCAGAAGATCGGAATCCACCCCCATGCGTATCCGAGCAGCAGTGCGCAAAAGGCGAAGTTGGCGAGCGGGCTCGGGCCGGGCAGCAACGCTAGGCACAGCCCTGCTGCCAGTAGACGGCGCAGAGCACGATTTCCGGGCGTGACGGACGAAGAATGTTTCATCTACGAAATGCAATCATTCACAAAAGAAAGGAACTTTCCCTCTCTTTATATCGTTTAGGATAGGAATCCCCTCGGATCTTTGCTCATGCTGTATCTCCTCCTTTTCTCCCTCTCCCTCCCTTGCGCTTCCCAGGCCCAATACGTGCGGCCGCCGGTTCGTGTTGACGTCACAAATACCGTCGATGCCGAGCAGTGCGCCGCAGACCAGAACAATGGGCTCTGTGCTGTTTTATGGGTGGATTCCTCACTCGGCGCGGACCACGTCTTCTGCTCCACGACGAGCAACCTCGGCCTGAGTTGGAGTTTTCCCATGCAAGTGGACGAGGATCTCGGCGGCTCCGATAAGGCTCTTCTAAGCGGCTCAGTTCGCATCGCGAGCGGAGTGATTTACGCTGCCTGGTTCGACGATCGCAACGGTGTCGGCACGGACGTATACGCGCGAGTCAGCCGCGACGGGGGGATCACTTGGGAACCGGAGATCCGGCTCGACGACGGCGCGGCCCCGGGCGTCGCTGCGGTGCGCCACATGAGTCTGGTGGCTTCAAGCGCGGGTGTCGTGCACGTGGCGCTTGCGGTGGCGGGCGGCGCGGGAGATGAGGTGCGTATCGCCAGTTCTACGGACGCGGGCGCAACCTTCGGAAGTTCCGTGCTCGCAGCGAGCGGCGCAACCGTTTCACGCGTGCACCTTGCGCAGACACTGAGTGCGCTGCACCTCGTGTACCTCGATGACCCTGCCTTCCCCAGTAGCGCCTTCGTCTACTATCAGCAGAGCGTGGATCTCGGCGCGACTTGGCTCGCTTCCTCCGTGGAACTCGACGGCGGGGCCGTGAGCGGTAACGAAGACCTGCAGATCGAAGCCGCCGCCTCGCGACTGATGGTCGTATGGCAATGCGCGGCTGGAACGCACGCGGTCCACAGCAATACTTCATCGGATGAGGGCGCGACTTGGCTCGCGCAACCGCTGCCGGTGGGCTCGTCGGCGGCTTCCGGCGGATTCCCTGCGAGCGCGCGCGCACTCATGCTGCCTGCCCTCGCTTTGGTGTCGTGGTCTGATGACCGCGTCACTCCGGGCGTTCTGCTGCCTTACCTTGCGTGGTCGCCGGATCTCGGCGTGACTTGGACCGAGGTGAATTTGTCGCCGGCATACGGCACGGAACCCCGCATCTCGGGTGACGCCGCGCAAAGCCATTTCGCCGTGATGTGGAACGGAGGAGCTCAACTGCAAGCCGCGGTCTCGCGTGACGCGCAGCCCGTGCTCAAACCCACGTTCACCCTGGATACTGCCGTGGGTGTCACGATGCGCAATGCAGTGCAACGTTTCGATCCCACTTACGGTGAGTTCCTCGTGACTTGGATTGAGGAGGATGCCGGCGGCGAGGATCACGTCTACGCAGCCAATTACCGAATCCCGCAGATCCACCCGCAAGGCAACTTCCGCGGCGGCGGCCAGGTGAGCTTCTCCGTCTCGCAGTACGGCCATGATCGAGCCGGAGATCGTTTCAAGGTACTGGCAGCGGCCGGACTCGGTGGCGCCACGCTCCCGGATGGCCGCCGTCTCCAACTCATTCCGGACGGATGGTTCTTCGCCAGCCAAATGGCGCCGACATTAGGCGGCACCATCGACGCAGCCGGCGCCGGCTCATCGCCGACCTTCACCTTCCCTGGCGCCATCCCGCCCGGTACCACCATGCGCTTCGTCTCAGTCTCCTACACGGTGGCCCCGCTGCGCTTCGGCACGATCACGGACGCACCGCCGGTGCTCGTGCACTAATCCCTCGCTACTCTCGGTCGTTTCTGGGATAGCCTTCGGAGGAAGTGTCGACGCTCGTCCTGCTCCTCGCTGGTGGCCTGCTGCAAGTGCAGGCCGTGCGCGAGCCATTGCGCGTGGATTCTGGAACCGCAACGGTGAGCAGCGTTGCCGCGGACGCCAAGGAGGGCCTGTGCGTCGTGGCCTGGAGCGCGGGCGCGCCGGGCGCCGAAGCACTCTGGTGCGCGGTTTCGCAAGACGGCGCGCGCAGTTGGGGACCTCCGCTGCGCGTGGACGCTGACCTCAGCGGTAGCGAAAAGCGCGTGCTGGAATCCTGCGTGACGCTGCAAGGACAAGAGATTCGGATCTTCTGGCTCGACCGCCGCCATGGCGGGGGCTCTGCCGAACTCTATTTCCGAGCCAGCCGCGATGGCGGCGCGCATTGGGAACTCGAGCAGCGGCTCGACAACGGTCATGCGCTCGGTACAGAAGAAGTGGCCACCGTGCGCTCGATCACCACGGGCGGAGGCCAGCGCATCGTCGCGGCGCTGTGCGTGGGGGGTGTCGCTGGCGGAGACGAAGTGCGCGTGCTGCAGTCGTCGGACGGTGGACGGACATTCGCACCTGCTTTCCTGCTCCACGCTGGTGGCACCGCACCGCGCGCGGAGTTGGCAGCGCAAGGCGCCGTCGTGCACTTGGCGTGGATGGACGACGCGCTGGTGCCGGGCATTCAATCCGCCTCCTATCAGCGCAGTCTCGACGGCGGAGTGAGTTGGCTGCCTGCGCCAGTGGCAGTGAGCGGCGCGATCAACACTCTGCCGAGCGGACTCAGCATCGCCGCGGACGGAGCGCGCGTGTGTGTGGCCTTTCAGGACTTGTTCGCCATTCACGCTGTGGGCGTGAACATTTCCCAAGACGCTGGCGCAACCTGGTTGCCGCTACCTCTGCGCGTTGCGAATTCGCGGAGCCCCAGCATTTCAGCGGCGCGGCCGCGAGTGTTCTTCACGCCGAGCGAGGTACTCGTGGCATGGTGCGACGATCGCGCCGTTCCGGGCGCGCTGCGCCCTTGGCTGGCGTTCAGCGCCGATT
>CAZCXL010000043.1:0-5789 GCA_964502625.1 uncultured Planctomycetales bacterium
TTCTGGTCCGACGGCGTCTGGCAAGTCCACGCTCTGGAAACGACTGGTGCAGCACCCAGGGGTCACTTTTTCCGTCTCGGCCACCACGCGCCCGCCGCGCGCGGGCGAGCAAGACGGCCGCGAGTATCACTTCATCAGTCAAGAGGCATTCGACCGCCGCGTCGCTGCGGGGAAGTTCCTCGAATGGGCGCGGGTGCACGAACGCTGCTATGGCACGCTACGCGAGGACGTCGAGTCTGCCTTGAGCGCCGGCAAGGATCTGGTGCTGGAGATCGACGTCCAAGGCGCAGAGCAATTGCGAAACAGCGGATTGAAGTGCATCTCCATCTTCGTGGAGCCGCCCTCGCTGCCGGAGCTGGAGGAGCGTCTGCGCGCGCGCGGCACCGAGTCCGAGCCGGAAATTCAGCGTCGGCTCGCAGTGGTGCGCAAAGAGATGGAACAGGCGCCGTTCTACGATCATCGCGTGATCAACGACGACCTCGAGCGCATGGTGTTGGAAGTCGAAGCCATTCTGGGCTATCACAAGGAGGCGGCGCGATGAGCCGGATCCTGGTCGGCGTAAGCGCCTCGGCGGCCTGCTTCAAAGCCGTGGCGGTGTGCAGCGCGCTCGCCAAAGAGGGGCACGAGGTGCAAACGGTGCTGACGCGCAACGCCGCGCGGCTGGTGACGCCGTTGCAGTTTTCCTGCGTCACCGGACAACGAGCGCTCTGCGATGAGTGGGAGCCCACCGATCCGGCGGGTATGGATCACATCGCCTTGGCCCGGCGCGCGGACTTGTTGCTGATTTGCCCGGCCACGGCGCACCTGATCGGCTGCATTGCGCAGGGGCTCGCGCAGGATCTGCTCGGTTCGCTCGTGCTCGCCATCGAAGCCAGCAAGCCGAGACTCTTGGCACCGGCAATGAACCCGGAGATGTGGTCCAACGCCGCGGTGCGCCGCAACGTTGCGACGGTGCGGGCCGATGGCTGGAAACTGATCGGCCCGGAAGATGGCCCCACGGCCTGCCGCGAGAGCGGCCCCGGTCGCATGGCAGAGCCCGACGCGGTGCTTGCGGCCGTGCGCGCGGCTTTGGGCGGCGCGCGCTAGCCATGCGCTTCCTGGTGACTGCCGGCCCCACGCGCGAGCCGCTTGATCCAGTGCGCTATCTCTCCAATCGTTCGAGCGGACGCATGGGATATTCGATTGCGGAAGCCCTGGAGGCCGCCGGACACGAAGTCGTGCTGGTCAGCGGACCCGTGGACCTGGCCCCGCCTGCGGGAGTTGAGCGCATTTCCGTGGAGAGCGCGCGCGAAATGTTGGCCGCATGCGCGCGGGTTTGGCCGAGTTGTGATGGATTGTTCGCGGTCGCTGCGGTGGCGGACTTTCGTCCGGCCGAGGCGGCGCCGCAAAAGCTCAAGCGCTCCGCGGGCGACGGATTCACCCTTGAATTGGTTCCCAATCCTGACGTCCTGGCGACTCTTGCCGCGGTGAAGGAGAGGCGGCTGGTGGTTGGGTTTGCGCTGGAAACCGCTCCCGGTGAAGCAGAAGCGCTCCGGAAACTAGGAACGAAAAACCTGGATTACGTGTGTTTGAACGGCCCTGAAGCCCAAGGCGCGGCATTCTCAACGCTGCTCGTGCTGGGCCAGGACGGCTCCAGGACGGTTTTGGGACCCGCTCCGAAGCGGCGGCTGGCGGAGTTGCTGCGCGATTGGGTGCTTGCGCCGCGTGCCTGAGTCCGGAACCGGCACGCTCCGGGAAACCAGACGCCGGTCGTCGCGTATGCTGGCGTCATATGAACCAAGGCAGTCGATTTACCCGAAGGCTTGCCTGCGCGGTCGCCACCTTCGAAATCGTCGCCGGGCTTGGAACCGGCGCAGTGGAGCCCAACTCCTTTTGGGGCGTCTGCTTCGTGATCGCTGCGCCGTTTGCAATCTACGGAACGCTGCTGCCGGTCGCTTCGCGGGCTTTCGAGAGCCGCATGGTGCGCGCGCTCGGCTTCGCCGGCTTGCTGGTGGAAGCCACTCTCTACTTGTACTTGCACGATTTTCCTGTGTTCTCCTGGTCCACGGTGATCACTCTCGGCGCAGCAGCCGCGGCCATGACGTGGCTGGTGATTCCTGAACATCGTTTCGATCATGCCTTGCGCTGGCTCTTGCCGGCCTGTGCGGTTCCAGCGGCATTGGCGCTCGCGCTGTGGATTCGAGCCGAGAGTTTTCCCTGGCTGGGCACTGCGCCGCAGGCCCAGCCGCCGCCGGGCGCGCCCAATCTGGTGCTCGTCTCATGGGACACCGTGCGCGCCGACGTGCTCAACATCTACGGCGGCGTGGGCACGGAGACTCCTCACCTCGACCGCTTCGCCGCGGAAGGCGTGGTGTTCGAAGACGCCGTTGCGCTCGCCTCCATCACCGGACCGAGTCACGCAAGCATGCTGACCGGTCGCAGTCCGCCCGTGCACGGATTGCGCTCCAACGGCGGCGACGGAATCGAGTGGAACGTGCCGATGCTGCCCGAAATGCTGCATGCGGCCGGATATCGGACCGCGGGTTTCGTGTCGGCGTATCCATTGCTAGGAAAGTTCGGCTTCGCGCGCGGCTTCGAGATCTACAACGATCGGCTTCCCTCTTCCGGCCCGCTGTTGGTAAGCGTGCTGGGGCGTCGCAACATGCTCTGGCTCTTTGCCGCAGCCGCCTTGCTGCCGCGCAGCCCCGAAGCCACCCTTCCCGGCGCTGAACTCAACGCGCGGGCTGCAGAGTGGCTGGAGTCGGCCACCGCGGAACCGGACACCCGCCCGTTCTTCCTATTTGTTCATTATTATGATGCGCACGGTCCCTTCGATCCCCCGGAGCCATGGCGCGAACAGGCGTTGACATCCGCGGCAACGGCACAGCCCGCCGCGATTGATCCAACCGCCGCGGAGGAGATGGCCTTGTACCGCGCGGAAATTGCGCAAGTGGACGAACAGTTCGGCGAACTGCTCGCGGAACTGGAAGAGTCGGATCCTGGCTTGCAGAACACCGTCATCCTCCTGACCTCCGACCATGGCGAATGCTTCGGCGAGGGCGGCATCGTGCTGAACCACACGGCATCTCTCCTCGAGGCCACGCAGCGGGTGCCCATGGTGCTGCGTCTTCCCGGTGCCGCCCATGGCGGCAGCCGCATGCGCGCCACGGTCACCCACTTGGATCTGACGCCGAGTTTTCTGGCCATGGCGGAGGTGAAGCCGCCGCCGGAGTTCCGAGGCTTGGGGCACGATCTCCGGGAGCTTGATCGACTGCGGCCCCCGGGCAGTCAGCGCCGGCAGGTCTACATGGAGGCCCAGCAGGAACACCTTGGCGGCGATCGCAAGATTGCCTGGCGCACCGGCCGCCGCAAATTGGTGCAATGGCAGAATGGCCATGAGGAACTCTGGGGTTTTGGCAAAGGCGAGCAGGAGGGCGTGGACTTGAGCGCCGCGAACGCCTCGCTCGTGCTGCAACTGCGCGCCCAGTTGGTCGGTTTTCTGGAAAACCTCGATCTCTCAACCGGCGAATACGTGGACGTGAACGATGCCGACGCCAGCTCCCTAGACGCGCTCGGCTACAGCGGCGACTGAGGACTCCCTTTTGCAATCCACTGCCTCGGCGGCCTAGGATGCGGACGCAGTGGCGAGATCTCGAGGCAAATCGGGCGCGAGTAAAAGCGGTGGAGGGCTGGCTGAGCAAGCCGGCTTCTTGGGTACGGGCATGCACGCCGTGCTCGGCTGGCTCGGAGCCGCCATGCTCGGACTTTGGACCGGGCTGCGCTGGCTTGGCCGTTGGATCTGGGTTGCCGTGGAGGGCAAACGCGGACGGGCTCCCGTCGGCACGGCGCTCGCCGCGGTTTCCATCTTCATGCTCGTCGCGCTGCTCGACTTCGAGCAAGGGGGAGACAACATCTGCGGAGTGGTGGGCAGGAATCTCGCCGAATGGTTCCTGGTGCTGTTGGGTATGGGTGCTTTTATTCCGACGGCCTTTGGCGCTTTCTGGGGACTCGCGCGGATTTTCCGTGAAGAAGGAACAGGCAAGGCGGTGCCGAAGTTGGTTGGCACGACCGTGTTGGCCTTCACGGTCGCGTTGATTGGCCACGCTGCGGGGGATCGGGTTCCCACCAACGCCTATCCGGAAGGTCACGGTGGTTTGTTCGGTTCCACCCTGCAGCCGGCGCTCGCGGAGGGCCTCGGCCCCGTCGGCGTGGCGCTGCTGCTCGGTTTGCTGTTGCTCGTGAGTTTGGTGCTCGCCACCGAGTGGGCATTTGTTCCCCTGGTGCGCGAATTGTTGCGCCGCGGCGCGAGCACGCTCCGCCAGCAGGACCTGCCCTTCGTGCCCGAGGAAGGCAAGACCATCCGCCAAGAAACCGCTGAGGAGTCCGAGCGCGCGCGCGGTTTCTTCGCGCGGCTCGTCGGCGGAGTGCGCAGTTTGTTCGGTGAATACCGCAACACTGAGGAAGCGGAAGCCCCGCCCGGGGCGCGCGCTGCCAAGCCGATTCGCGTTTCCGTGCATGGTCGCAATCTCGAAGAAGATGGCGCCGAAGATGCCGCCGCGGAAGTGGAAGAGGAGGAGGCTGCTCCCTCGCGTCGTGCCGCACGCGCGAAACCGGCCGCGGCCGTAGGGAAGGAATCCGAGCCGGTGGTGAAGACTAAGGGCGTTCCGGACGTGCTGGATCTGCCCGGGATCGAGCCCGGACCGGAAGTGCGCACCGCGCGCATGGAAGTGGAGGACGGCGGCAAGCGCGAGCCGCGCCGCAAACCGCGCTTGGACTCGCTGCCGCCGGTGGACATCCTGGTGGCAGGCGAGAAGCGCAGCACCGTGGACCAGCGCGAGGAGATCGGGCGTTTGGGCGCGAAGTTGCAGAGCGTGTTCCAGGCCTTCGGCCTCGATGGTTCGGTGATCGGCGCGGAGCGCGGACCGACCCTGACTATGTTCGAAGTGCAGTTGGGAACCGGAGTTTCAGTGCGGCGGCTCAAGTCCCAACTCGACGACCTCGGCGTTGCGCTCGGCACCCACGGCGTGCGGATCGTGCATCCGCTGCCGGGCCGGAGCACGGTGGGCATCGAAGTGCCGAACCTGCGCCGCGACGGCGTGCGGCTCAAGGACGTGTTCAAGGAAGCCAGCCTCGACTGGGAGCGCAACAAGTTGCCGATGGTGGTTGGCCGCGACACGCTCGGCAAGCCCACCGTTGAAGACCTCGCGGAAATGCCGCACATGCTCATCGCCGGCGCGACCGGCTCCGGCAAGTCGGTGTGCCTGAACTCCATCTTGATGACGATGCTGCTCACGCGCACGCCGGATCAAGTGCGAATGGTGCTGGTGGACCCCAAACAGGTGGAACTGCAGGTTTACGCGGACATTCCGCACTTGCTGTGCCCGGTGGTGACCGAGATGAAGCGCGCGCCCTTCGTGCTGGAGTGGGCGGTCAAGCAGATGGAGGATCGGCTCCACAGCTTCAAGATGGTGGGCGCGCGCAAGATTTCCGAGTACAACGAGTTGGGTGAGACGGGCCTAAAAGAGATTCTCGGCGAGGAATACGACCGCGAAGAATACCCGGAAACTCTTCCCTATTTCTTGATCGTCATCGACGAGCTCGCGGACCTGATGTTGACTGCGCGCAAGGAAGTCGAAACCGCAATCGCGCGGCTGAATGAGGCGGCACTGAAAGTGGTTGTGATTACAAACCAGGCGGGCGTGGCACGGGGCTACTTCCCGAGGGATGCGGTGGAGCAGATTCACTCGAAGATGGAAGAGCGATTGAAGGCACAGCGGGCACACGTTCATGCGTTCTACTACTGCCCGCAT
>CAZCXL010000043.1:5799-12747 GCA_964502625.1 uncultured Planctomycetales bacterium
ACCGCAATCGCGCGGCTCGCCGCCAAGGCCCGCGCGGCGGGCATTCACATGATCGTGGCCACGCAGCGGCCGAGCGCCGACGTCGTCACCGGTCTGATCAAGACCAATCTGCCGGTGCGGATGGCCTTCCGCGTGACCAGCGGCATCGACAGCCGCGTGATCCTGGACGAAAGCGGCGCCGAGGCGTTGCTCGGCAACGGCGACTTCCTCTACCGGCCGCCCGGCGCGGCTGGCCTCGTGCGCGGGCAGGGCGCCTTCGTGAGCACCAAAGAAGTGCGTGATGTCTGCGAATACCTGCGCAAGCACGGGCGGCCCGAGTTCCTCGAGGATCTGGTCCAAATGCGGGGCGAGGGCTCCGGTGGCTTTGGCGACGTGGATGACCCGCTCTACGAGGACGCCGTGCGCGTGATTCTGCAATCGGGGCGCGGCTCGGCTTCGCTGATTCAGCGCGCGCTCGCCATCGGCTACACGCGGGCCTCGCGACTGATCGACATCATGACTGAGCAAGGAGTGCTGGGGCCCTTCGTCGGCTCCAAGGCACGGGAGGTCATGCTGACGGTGGAGGAATGGGAAGAGCAGATCGCGCGGCGCAAACAGCCGCAGTGATCTACAATGTCGGGTCTTCGATGACCCGCACAGAACCCATCCGAGCCGTTCGTGTCGCCCTGGTCCATCTGGGTTGCGCGCGCAACTTGATCGACTCGGAGAACATTCTTGGGCGCTTGGGAAGCGAAGGCTATGCGTTGGTGGGCTCCGTGGACGACGCCGACGTCGCTCTGCTCAATACCTGCTCCTTCATCGGCCCCGCCCGCGACGAATCCGAGAGCGTGATCGAAGACTTGCTCGAGCGCAAACGCGGCGGTCAGTTGCGCGGTGTGGTCGTGGCGGGTTGTCTGCCGCAGAAGTTTCGCGCGGAAGTGGAGGAACGCTTTCCGGAAGTGGACGCCTTCCTCGGACTTTCGGACTACAGCAACGTCGCCCGAGTGGTGGAAGATGTCCTCAAAGGCCGCAAGGTCCGCGAGGAAACCGGCGGGCGCGCTCCGCAGGGACAGGGCGAGTTCCTGCGCTTGCTGCAGACTCCGCGCTCCTACGCATATTTGCGCCCGAGCCACGGCTGCGATCACGAGTGCGCGTTCTGCATCATCCCGCAGATCCGCGGCAAGCAAGCATCGAAGCCGCTCGACATCGTGCTGCAGGAAGCGCGTGGGCTGGTGCGGCAAGGCGTGCGCGAGATCGTGCTCGTCGCCGAAGACACCACGGGCTACGGCACAGATTTCGGAGCGGGCGCGCCGCGGCTGCCCGAGTTGGTGGAGTCGCTCGCAACTTCCGTGGAAGGACTTCGCTGGCTGCGCGTGATGTACGCCTATCCCAACGCTTTTCCGTGGCGCCTCGCGGAAGTGATGAATGCGCATCGCGAGATCGTGGTGCCTTACCTCGACATTCCGGTGCAGCACGGCAGCAGCGCGGTGTTGAAGCGCATGAAGCGAGGCGGCACGCGTGAGAGCGTCGGCCGCATCTTGCACCGGCTGCGGGCCGAAGTTCCGGGAATCGCGTTGCGCACCACCGTGCTGGTCGGCCACCCCGGCGAGGGCGAGGCAGAGTTCGCGGAACTCCTCGAGTTTCTGGAAGAGCATCGCTTCGATCGGCTGGGCTCCTTCGCCTTTAGTCCCGAAGCTTCTGCGCCGTCCGGTGCCCAGGAAGACCGCTGCCCGTCGGACGAGGCAGAGGACCGCGTCTCACGCGTCATGGAACTCCAGGCGCGGATCCACTTTGCCAACCAGCACGCGATGGTCGGCAAGGAGCTCACGGTGCTCGTGGACGGGAATGAAGGCGAGTGGGCCCTCGCACGCAGCGCGGCAGACGCGCCCGAGGTGGATCCGGTGGTTCGAGTGGCGGATCCGCAAGGCACCTGGAGCACGGGCTCCATGCCAAAGGTCCGCATCACCGCCGCGGACGGCTACGATCTCTTAGCCGAGGTCGTGCGCTGACCGGATTTCATGATCGCCCGGCAACTCCCGAATCTGATCACGCTTGCGCGGTTGCTCATGGCGATCGGCGTGTTCGCGCTCTTGAGCCGCGCCTTGCGGCTGGAGCCCGGTTCGACCGCCCTACAAACTACGCTGCAGTTCGCATTCTGGCTGTGGCTGGTCGCGGCGCTCTCTGACTTGCTCGACGGTTGGCTGGCGCGCAAGCACGGCTGGGTGTCCGCGCTCGGACGCATCGCGGACCCGGTAGTGGACAAGGTGCTGACTCTCGGCACGCTCGCTTATCTCTCGCCGGGCGATGCCATCTACGGCCGTCCAGGAGATCTGCTGCCGGTGATGCCGGTATGGGCGCTGGTTGTGCTCCTGACGCGCGAGTTTCTGGTCACTGCGTTGCGCGGCTACGTGGAGAGTCGCGGCCTTGAATTCCCGGCCGAGCGTTCAGGGAAGTGGAAGATGGTGCTGCAGAGCCTTTTCATCGGCGTCACCATTGGCGCGGCAAGCGGAGTGTCCGAGGTGCTGCGGCTGGATTGGTTGGAGTTTTTACTCCGGCATCCGTGGACCTTGGTCTGCGTGTTCTGGGCGATGATCGCGCTCACCGTGACCTCCGGAATCTCTTACTGTGCGCGCGCGGCGCAGTTGTTGAACAAGGTCCGATGAGCGATTCCTTGGAAGACCTGCGCCACGCGCTCGACGGTTTGGAGCGCGCTCCGGAGCCGGTGCGCTCCGAGGCTGCGGTCCTGATGCGCGGCTGGCTCGCCGCAGACGCCGGTCGTCGCGCGGCCGCGGCGGAGCCTGCGGGCGAATTACCTGGCCGTTTCGGCTTGATCGGCGACTCCGCCGCCATGCGCAAGGTTTACGACCTGCTTGCGCGGGTGGTGCGCACCGATGTGCCGGTCCTCGTGCTCGGCGAGAGCGGCACGGGCAAGGAACTCGTGGCGCGCGCGCTGCACGTTGCCGGACCGCGGCGCAAGGCGCCGTTCCTCGCCGTGAACTGCGCCGCCATCCCGGGGAATCTGCTGGAGGCCGAGCTCTTCGGCCACGTGCGCGGCTCCTTCACCGGAGCGCACCGCGATCGCGAAGGTTATGCGGCAGCGGCGGACGGCGGCACGCTGTTTCTGGATGAGATCGGTGACGTGCCGCTCGACCTCCAGTCCAAGCTGCTGCGCTTTTTGCAGGAAGGCGAAGTGCGCCCGGTCGGCAGCAACGTGGTGCGCAAGGTCAACGTGCGCCTAGTGGCGGCCACCAACCACGATTTGCTCGCCGAATCCCGCCTCAAGCGATTCCGCGAAGACCTTTATTACCGCATCGCGGTCATCACGATCGAGATGCCGCCTTTGCGCGACCGGCTCAGCGACGTTCCGCATTTGGTGAAGCATTTTTTACGTGTCCAGGCAGCGGAAGGTTTACCCAGCGCGGCCATCACCTCCGAAGCGCTGGCGGCCCTCACAGCCTGCGCTTGGCCCGGCAACGTCCGCCAACTTCAGAACGAGCTGGTGCGCGCGGCTACCTTCGCGAGCGAGGGCATGATCCAGCTCCAGGATCTTTCGACGGAAGTGCGTGCCGGCGTCGGCTAGCGCACGCGTCCTTCGGGCGGCAGCGGCATCATGAACTTGATGCCGAAGGACACGAGATAGGCCAGCACCAGCAGGCCAATCACCAGCAAGGTCATGTCGAGCAAGAAGCGGCGGTCCCAGCGCTTGCGCTCAGTGTAGAAATACAGAATTTCTTCGCGCGGGCGGAACTCGCCTTTCCACGGGAAGCGATCGGCTTCGGCGTGCTCGACGGAATCACTGCGCGTTTCCTCGAGCACTTCCTCAAGGCGCGCCGCGCGATAGCGCTCGAGCAGTTCCACCTTGCGGCGTTGAAGGTCGCGGATCGTGCTCATAGCACCGGGGCCAGCAAGCGGCCCATGTAGAGCACGAGGATGACGGAGAGCGAGCCGAGCAGCACGCCGAAGGCCACGGCGAACAGCAAGCCGAGGATGCGTCCCGCGAGGCCGTCGAAGTAGGTGGCAGGCGGGGCGCCAAGATCTCCGCGGCGCACGGCTTCCGCGTGCAGGACCTCGAAGGCGCGCATGCGCACCTGCTTTTCCAGTCGTGCTTTGACCTCGGCCGGGATTTCCGTGAACTCCGGGCGATCGGCAACGCGCATTACCAGAGTGCCTCCTGGCGGAACGACGCGGCGCGAGACATCGCGACAGCCGCGGTCATGGACAGGACCAGGCCGATCAGCGCAGCGGCCAACAGGATCAGCGGGACGTTCGGGAACCAGGGCTTGGTCGGCAGCGCCGGCGCTTCCGCAGTTTCCACGAAAGAAGTGGTGCGCCCGAGGTAGAGCTGCGCTTCCGCCAGCCGGCGTCGCGCGTCGGAGAGCGTCTGGCGCAGTTGCGCGATCTCGTTGGTGAAATCGTTGAGGACGATTTCGTACTCCGGGAGGAGGGCGAAGGAGGCCTGCGCTTCCGCGAGCAATCGCACGTATTCCTCGCGCTCTGCCGAAGTAGCGGCAATTTGCTCGTCTTGATCCACGTGCTTGCGCAAGAGATCTTCCGCGAGCGGATCTGGCCCGAACTCCGCGGAGCCTTGGACTCGTTCCAATTCTTCAGCTAACTGTGAACGCAGGGTGGCGATCTCCGTGCGCTTGGTCTGCACGTTGAAGTGCGCCTCAGGGTAGAGCTGCAGCAGATCGGTGAGCTCGAGTTCCGCGCCGCGAATTCCCGCCTTGAGCTGGTCCATGCGCGGGTTGGCCACTTCCGAATGGCCGCGCGCCACGAAGTTGCCCGGGTTGGCCGGATCCGGTCGCGCGTTCATCTGCCGCTCAATCTCGATCAAGCCCTTGCGCAGCGCCATCAGTTTCGCATCGAGTTCGTCCACTTTGGCGCGATAGGCCTTCACCCGATCCGCAGTCATCTGGAACTCGGTGCTGAAATCCACAGTGCCTTTGCCTTGCAGGAAGGCCGAGCGTTCGGCCTCAAGGCGCGCGATCTCCTTCTTGGAGAAGTCCACGCTCGTCACGAACAGGTCCGCTTTGCGCCGGATGTCGGACTTGGTGGACTGGTCGAGCTTGTCGCGGAAGGAGCGCAAGTACTCTTCGGCAATCTTGCGCGCCATGTCCGGCTCGAGATCGTAGACCGTGATGGTCAGCAGGTTGTATTTGTCGAGCTCGAAGGAGACGTTCTTCTCCAGCTCCGCACTGCTCCGTAGCGGGATCGCGGTAGCGACCGTCTGCCGCAGGTCCGCCGCGCGCAGGACGCCCAACAAGGAGTCTTGCGCCTCGGTGTTGCCGGTGGGCAACTTCGGCGCCTTGGGAAGGTTGTCCGTCTCGGAACCCAGGGACAACATGTCCGGGTTGGTCGGCATGAAACAGCGCGCCTGCGCTCGGTAAACCGGGTCCAGTCGGCCCGCCAGGAACCATGCCACGATCACCGCCACGACCGTGGTGATCGCCACCACGTACAGGCGCTCATAGAGCAACTGCAGCGGTCCTTTCTCCAGGTAACTCAAGGGCTTGCGACGGCGAGTGAGAAGCGTGGCCCGGCCGGTCGGTGCCGCAGGGCAGTTTAACCGCGCCGACCCGCCGCGAGTTCACTCGCAAGGTCTTGAATGCGGCTGCGGAAGCATACCTCAGAGAAAGCGGCGGCGTGGGCGCGGATCTGCTCCGGCGCATACTGCTCGGGAACGAAGGTGCGCAGAGCCTCGACCAGACATGCGGTGCTCTGCTCGGCAAAATGCGCGCCGGTCACTCCAGGTACGACGGTTTCCAGGCAGCCGCCGGCGCCGAAGGCCAACACGGGTCGGCCGGCAGCCTGCGCTTCGACCGGAGAGATGCCGAAATCTTCCTCCGCAGAGAACAGGAAGGCTCGGCAACCGGCCATCAGGCTGGGCAGTTCGGCATCGGGGACGAAACCTAAAAATTCGATGCTCGGCCCGGCGAGTGTGCGCAAGCGCGCTAGATCCGGTCCGCGCCCGGCCACCTTCAGCGGCAGGCCGAGCTGCGTGCAGGCCTCTACGATCAGGTCTACGCGCTTGTAACTTTCAAGTCGAGTCACTGTGAGGAAGTAATCCTCCGCGGGGGCTTGCCGTCCCGCGTCCAGATAGGCATTCACTGCCACCGGCGGGTAAACCACTTCAGCCTCACGGCGATAGAGCTCCTTGACCCGATCCGCGGTGTAGCGGGAGTTGGCGACGTACAAGTCGGGGCGTCCGGCGGTGGCTTGGTCCCACTTGCGAATGCGCCCGGACAACCAGCGGAGCATCGGTCGCGCGGGTGCGGGATAGTTCGCCAAGAAATCGGCTTGGCGATCGTAGGCGAACATCATCGGCCGGTGGATGTAGCAGAGGTGAGGAACGCCGGGTGGCGCGCGCAGACCTTTCATCCAAGAGACGGAGGACGAGACCAAGAGATCCACGTTGGGATCAATGCGCAGCCTGTCGATCATCCCGGGGTAGAGCGGCAGCGGCCAGCGGTATTTGGAGGCCGGCACCCAGCGCTGCAGCCACGACGATCTCACGTCCCAATCCGCGTAGGCAGGATGAGCCTCAGCGAGCAGGGTGTAGATCGGCGCCTGCGGCCAGAGTTCGTGGAGTTGTTCCAGCACTCGCTCCGCTCCGCCGTGGCGGATGAAGTCGTGTGCGAGCGCAACCCGGAGCTTGCTCATTGCTCCCCCCCCCTTGTGATGGCGCGCCACTCGCGCCACATGCGCCGCGCTTGGCGGCGTCCGCGCCAAGCGGGCCCGATCGCGCGAACGCCCAGGAGATAGCGATTTGGCCGGATCAGGCGCAGCAGCGACCCAGCCACGCCCCAAGCCAGGCCTGGACATGGGAAGTTGCCAACCAATACCGCGAAGACCTGATGGCAACCGCGCCCCAGCGCTCCGTAGTGTTTGAGCAATACGAAACTCTCGTTCGCTGCATTGTTATGAATGGTTTCCGGATGGAAACGATGCTGGCTATCGGCGCGCGGGGCT
>CAZCXL010000044.1:0-12661 GCA_964502625.1 uncultured Planctomycetales bacterium
AACGCTGCGGCGGAGAGGCGGTGCTGCACCCCACGGGCGGTCTTTACTTCGGAGCGCCCGGCGGTGAACTCGTGGATGGCTCACACCACGCGGCGAAGTTGCACGATCTCCCTCATACGTTGCTCGACCCGGACTCATTACGCGCGCGCTTTCCCCTCTTTCATCCTGCGCTGGGCACCGTCGCGCTGCATGAGCGGTTTGCCGGATGGCTGCGTTGTGAAGCGGCATTGATCCGATTCGCGACGCTGGCGCGGGCTGCGGGCGCACAACTGCGTGAACAGACCCGCGTTCTCCAGGTCGAGCGAGCGCCCAATGGTGGAGTTCAAATTCGGCTAGAGAACGGAGAACGATGGAGCGCCGACGCGGTCGTCGACACGCGCGGCCCCGGCATGCAGGAAGCGCATCCTGCATGGAAACTGCGGGTAACACGTCAGGTGCTCGGCTGGTTTCTGCCTTCCGCTCCCGCTGAGCTCGCCGCGGCTGCACTGCCGTGCTGGGCGGCGGAAGCGGGTGCCGCCAGTGAGGAAGGCGGCGGCCTTTTCTATGCGACTCCTGCGCGCGGAGGACTGATCAAGGCGGCGCGACACCTGCCCGGGGCTGAAATCACTCCCTATTGCGTGGAAGCGGCGCAACCAGAGGAGTTGAATGACGTCCAGCGGGCCTTGCGCCGGCTCTTGCCCGCGGCCGCGGGCAAGCTCGAACGTGTCGCCGCCTGTCAGTACACGATGAGCTCCGATGGCCACTTTCGTCTCGGCTCACATCCGAGCGGCGCGCGCGGAGCTGCGCTGGCCGGGCTCTCTGGCCACGGCTTCAAATTCGCTCCTGCGCTCGGACGCGCGCTCGTGGAAATCGCCTTGGACGGAGGCACAGTTCTTCCGGTGGGATTCCTCGCGCCGCCCGCGGATTAAAAGCCGACGTAGCCGATGCGTTGCATCGCGCGCTGAGCCGCGGCGCCGCTGCCCGCACCGGTGCGCGGGATGCGCGCCGGTCGCGCCAAAATGCCCTGCAGGAATTCAGCGAACTCTACGGCACGATTCTGGCGCTCGGCCGGATCTGCGGACAGATCGAAGACCGCGTTCCCTGTCGGCCCGAAGATGGCCTTCAAATCCCCGATTCGCACCGCCCATTCGCTATCCCAAGGCTGCAGGCTCCGCAGCAAGTTCTCGGAAACTAGGGGCATGGGCGCCAGCGGGAACTGAGCGAGATCGCGGCCGATCAGCCGTGAGGCCGCGTCCTCGGGTTGCGGCAACGGAATCCCAGCGGCCGCCAACAGTGTCGGCGCCAGATCCGAATGACCCACAACTTCCTCTTCCACGGAACCGGCAGCCCGTCCTGGTAGCCCGACGATCACGAGCGGCACCGCCAGTAATTCTTGCCAGAGCGCATGACCATGCTCGATGCCGCCGTGCTCAAAGAATTCTTCGCCGTGATCGGAGAAGAGCACGACGATCCGTCCACGATCCGTGGGAGGCCCGAGTGCTTCAAGAAACCCGAGAATGGCGCGATCCACGGCAGCGATCTCTGCGCGATACGCCGACCCCAACGCGGCGCGTCCTTCCGCTTCCGCCCACCAAGGATCGGCGCGGAAGAGGTGAGCATCGCCCCGCTCGAGGGTCATGCGCCGGGCCCAGGACACCTCCCCCACCTCACTTGCGCGCCGGTAGGGAAAGTGACAATCCAGAAAATGCATCCAGAGAAAGAGCGGATGGTCTGCTCGGCGCGCTTCCCATATCGCCAAGCCGCCGCGCGCAAGATCGTCCGCGTTGAAGAAATCTCGCCTTCCCCACAGTTGCGCGGCGGCAGCAAGGTGCGCGGCAAAGGGGCGGGCCTCCATGGTGCTGCGTGTGCGCGGCAGCGACCACGCCGTCCGCGCGGTCGCGGAATCCCAACTTGTAAAACCGCGCGCGAATCCGAAGTCCTCGGAAACCACCGGATTGTGAACCAATGCCGCAGTGTCATATCCTCCCTCGCGCATGAGCTCAGCGAGTACGGGCACCTCGGAGGGAAGACCCACGTAGGCCCACGCAGGTCCGCTGCCGGCCCCATGCGACCACGGCGCCAATCCCGTCATCACGCTGGACATCGAAGGCAGAGTCCACGGGCCAGAGGCTTGCGTGCGCGTGAACTCGACACCCTGTTGCGCCAAGAGTTGATAGGTCTGCATGTCGCGCGCCGCGTCGGCGCGCAGCGTGTCCACACAAAGCATCACGATGTCCGGCGCGTGCGCGGCGGCGCTGGCCAAACCCTCGCGCCATTGCGGCGCACGCGAAGCGGAAGGCCAGAGCCCCAAGCCAGGAGCCAGCAGCAGCAGCGCGAGCGCCCAGCGCGGCCGCGAGGCCAATGCGGCACAGACTGCATAGGCTCCGAGCACCGAGCCCATCATTCCTAAGGAAGGAAATCCGTCGCCGAGGAAACGCCAGGCCGAGAGCGTGACCACCCCCAGCACCATTGCGATCGATGCCGGCCGCGAGATCGGCCGCGCATAGCGCACGGACGCCAGCATCCGCCAAGCGATGAGCGCTCCGGTGAGCAGCACCACGGAGATCGGTCCGAACTTGGGCCGGAAGTGTGCCGCAGGTGCATAGAGAATGCCGGCGGCCACGAAACACAGCGGCAGCGCGCCCGCGAATCCACACGCGAGCGCGCGCAATTTGGCGCTGCGCGGCGCCAGCCGTTGCGCGATCAGCAGCGGCAACAAGCCGATGCCGAGTAGCAAGACGAGTGCCAGGACCATGTCCAAGGGCGCTTGCGCGTCGGAAGTCAGACGGGCGAGCGCAGCTTCGGCGGCCCAGAGACACAAAACGGCGCGCAGCGCCGGCCCGGTGGCGGAAGACTCAGTCATGCGCGCCGGCAACCGCGCGCTCCAGATGCGCGCGCGCTTTCGGAAGCTCGGCCCGAGCCTCCGTTGCATAACCATCCGCCGCCATGGACCACGCCCGCGCGAGCAGGCGCTCGCCAACGGCGAAGCCATCCCACACGCGGACGTATTTTTCGGTGCCGAGCGCGTTCAAGAAATCCTCGTTGCGGTTGCCGAGCAGGCGGCAAGCCACGATGACTTCGTCGAGTTGCTCGGCGAGCGCGGGCGCATCGAGCGCAGCGGCCCGCAATTCCACGGACTGCGTTGCAGCGTGAATGCGTGACACGGCCGCACCCAAGGCGATGAGCGAGAGATCGCCGCTGGCGGCGGAAGCCGCCCTGGCGCGGGCCCTGACGCGCAGCCTCCAGCCGGTGGCGAGGGTGATGGCGAGTCCGCCAATCAGCAGCGGCCAAGCCAGCCGTTCGGGCGAATCTGCGAAGCCGGCGGCCCCGATGGTGGCCGCGCAGAAGGCGAGGATGAAGACGATGCGGAGGAGCAAGTTCACTGCATTCTCCTAAAACGCGGAGGAGACCTCGACGATGGCTGCGCAGACGTTGACCAGTGCGTCGCCCACGATGAGTCCGGCGGCGACGGGCAAACCGGTGTCCTCCACCCAACGCTCGCCGCGTCGTCGTGTGAAGAAGACGGCGAGCAGACCGCCGAGTCCGAACACCGCCATGTACTCGAAGGGCAGGTACAAGGAAAGACCCACCATGACCCCGATTCCTGGTGACACCAGCAGCGAGACCAGCAAGCCAATCACGGCTCCGCTCAAGTATTTGCCGAGCGGAACGTTGCCGGACTGCACGATTTGAATCGCCGCCTCCAACGCGCCCGCCTGCGGAGCACCTAGTTTCGGAATGCCGTCAGCGAGCGTGGTCGGCGTACCGCCGGCAGCTTGGTAATCCGCGAGCACGGTCGGATTGCCATTCGCGGCGGCGCGCTCGTAGAGCACCTCGGCTTGCTTGGGTCCGAATCCATACGCATTCCAGAGCAGCACGACCGTGGCGAGCGCGATGGCCGGTCCGATCCAAGCGACTCCGATCTGTTCAGCTTGCTGACTGAATGGCCGACTCCCCACCAGATAACCGGTCTTCAAGTCCGCCATCATGTCTGCGCACATGGAAGTGGCCACGCAGATCGCGGCGCCAATCGTGACCGCGGGCACGATCATTTCAGAACCGGTGCCCAAAATGCCCATCATGATCGCGATCGCGATCAACGCGAGGCCGGAGAGCGGCGACCAATCAGTACGGCCGGTGGTCTGCGCCACCACCAGTCCCGCCAGCCACAGCCACACGCCGCCAGCCACCGTGCAGGCAAAGGCCTGCAGCCAAGAGACATGCTCGCTCGACATCCGAATGGCGAAGAACAGCAGCACCAGACCGATTAGCGTGCCGAACTTGATGATGGGCATCGGCATCTCTTCTCGCGCGTCCTCGGATTTGCCTTTGCTGCCTCCGCGCAGACTGTTCAGCGCGGCCTTCAGGGCCGGGAGCGCGATCAGAATGCCCGCGATCGCGCCGCCGAGAATCATGCCGATGCCCACGTGGCGCGAAGTGAACTTGCCGAAGCTGGTGATGAAACCCGCGGCCGTCTCGCCGTGCGGGAGACCGGTGAGCGAGCCTTCGTACACACTCGCCATCTCCGGCGGCAAACCGGGAGGCAACCAACCGAGCAGAATCGCGGCCGGCACCAACACCCAGTAGTTCAGCAGCGTGCCGTAGAGCACCACCAAGCCGCCGCGACCGGCGATGAACCCGGCGCCAAGGGAAAGCAGACTGACGGCGAACACGAGGCTGAAGGCCGACGGAGCATGGATCAGCGAGCCGAGATCAAAGTTCTCGGGCAACACGGTCCCACCGCCTGATTTTTTAATCTTGGTGAGCAGAGTCACCAGTCCTGACACCGCAATGCCGCCGAGCAGCAGCCGGGACTTCCGCACACCGGCGCCCGGGCTGCGCAGAATGGCCGCAACGGCCGTGCCCTCCGGAAAGCGCAGACGCTCGAAATCGATGATCTGCTTGCGCATCGGAATGATCATCACCGTGCCGAGCAACGAACCGGCGATGGTCGCCAGGATCAGAGCCGGAATGTGCATCTCGCTCTCCATGCCGAGCAAAAACAGCACCGGCACCGTGAAGATCACTCCCGCGTTGACGGTATTCACGGCGCTCGCCACGGTCTGAAAGATGTTCACCTCCAGGATCGAGCCGACGCGGAGCAGTCCCCGCAGCACTCCGAATCCCAGCACAGCCGCGACCGTGCTGCCCACGATGGTGAATCCGATCTGCAGCCCGGCAAAGCAGATGCCCATGTTGAGCACGGCGCCAAGCAGCACACCGCCGATCATTGCGGCAGGCGTAAGTTCGCGATACGGACGGGAGCGGTCCACGCGGCCAGTCTAGGCGCTCTGCTACCTTGCGCGCGAGACGCCATGAATCCGGCCCCCGCGGAACAGGATTTCCAAGAGGCCATCGCGTTTACCAAGCGACTGGGGCGCGCCCTCCATCGGAACGGAGCGCCGGCCTATCGGCTTGAGGACGTTCTCGAAGTGCTTTCCGGCACCTTCGGCCTGCGCGGAGACTTTTTCACCACGCCGTCGGCGTTGTTCTACTCCTTTGACCTGCCCGGAGAAGGAGGACGTGCCTACCTGCAACGCGTGCGCGGGACCGAGATCCAGTTCGCGCGGCTGGTCGCCCTCGACCGCGTCTTCAACGAGGTTGTGCTGAAGAAAATCAGCATTGCCGAGGCCAATGCGCGTCTCGACCGCGTGCTCGCCGACCGCGCACCTTGGCATCCTCTCCTCGTCGGCTTCGCGTTCGTCGCGGCTTCTTTCAGCGCCGCTTTCTTCTACGGCGGCGGCATTCGCGAGATGCTGCTCGCCGCCGCCTGCGGCATCGGGTTGGGCGCGCTCTCCTTGCTCACGCGCTCCGTGGCTTCGTTAGCGCGGCTCTTTGAACCGCTCGGCGCCTTCATCGTCGCCTTCCTTGCAACGGCCCTGGCCTCTGCGTTCGGCGCCTCGGACGATCTCGCCACTCTTGCGGGACTCGTGGCGCTCGTTCCCGGTTTCAGCATCACGGTAGCGGCCACCGAACTTGCCACGGGACATCCGCTCTCGGGAACGGGGCGCATGGCGAATGCCTTCATGACCTTGATGATGCTGGGCATCGGCGTCGCCTTCGGGCGATCTGCTGCAGAAGCGCTGCTCGGGTCGGCTCCGCCGGGAGTGATCGAGGAAGCATTGCCTGGTTGGTGGGAGCCCGCCACCTTGGTGCTCGCCGGTCTCTCCCTCGGCGTGGTCTTTCAAGCCGCGCCGCGGCATTTTCTTGCGGTGGTCGCTGCAGTTTTCGTGCCCTGGTTCGTGCTCCATGGCGCGGAAGGGCACATCGGACTCGAAGGAGCGCTCTTCCTCGCGGCCTTCGCCAACGGAATCTTTGCGCACGCCTGGGCGCGGTGGCGCGATCTGCCGTCCATGATCGTGCGCTTGCCCGGCATGCTGATCTTGGTGCCCGGAGGCACGGGCTTTCTTTCCATTTCCGCGCTGCTCGAAGGCGACGCGCTCTCCGGAGTGCAAACCATGTTTCGCGTTGCGGTCTCCGCCATCGCAATCGTCACGGGAATCCTGGCTGCGTCCGTCGTGTTGCCTCCGCGCAAGGCGCTCTAGTCCGCGGGCGGTTACCAGTCGAAGGAGAAGCGCACGGTGAGAGCGTGCACAGCATCGAAGCCATCGAGTTCGATCCGAGAGACGGTGAACAGCCAGCGCAAATGCGGGGTCCAGTGCCAAACACAACCCGCGCTCCACACGTCCATCGCGGCCGGATCGCCAAACGCGGCGGTGGAATCGAGATCCAGATGCCCGAGACGTGCCACGAGTTCCCAGGCACCTGGTCCGGAACCCGAATCTCCGGGATCGAAGGGTAACAAGGGTTCGGTGCGGGCGTAACTCGCCTTCGCGTCGTCGTAGCTGCGGCTCTCTCCGGTGAGGAAGGCGCCAGCGGACAGCGCCCACCCTTGCACGAGCGCGACACCGCCGTCCGGATCATCCGGCCGCGCGCCGAACCATTCCGCCGAGCCGTGCACGGGACCGAATACTGCGGCGGCCTCCACGCCTACCCGGCCGAAAGCATTCGTGGCGAGTCCGCCGCTGTCGAGGAAATCATCGAGCAAGTGTTGCTCAGGATTGCTGCTGAAAGAGGTTTCGCCGTCCGGCTCTTCCCAACTCATCGACGCGCCAAGGTGCACGAGACGCTGCTCGGAGTCGTCGCGCCAAGGACGCCAGACGCCGCGCGTCGCCAAACCCCAAGTGCCGCGGTCCACTTCTGCGCGTGAGTTGCTCACCATGTAGGCGGCACCGCTCGCGGTCCAATCCGGAGTCCACGAAGTATGAAACAATCCGGTGCGTCGGCCTGGCGCAATCGCTTGGCCGGCGGAGGATTCCTCAGCGTAATCGAAATCGTTCGAGGACATCATGCGCTCGAAGCCGAAGGGAACCTTGACGAAACCGGCTTTCCACTCAGAGCCAGCTTCGGGCAGCCAGGAGAGCGCGATCTCACGCGGCCGGGTCTCTCCACGGGCAAAGTCGAAGTCCAGCCGCCCGCGCAGAGTTTCCGCGAACCGCAGATCGAAACGCAGACGCGCTCGCCGGATCTCGGCGTCGCTGCCGGATGTCGGCCCGATGTCGTCCAGGTCGTGGCCGCCGGCGATGACGTAATCCGCGTGTAAGCGTCCGCCAATCGTGAGCCAAGGCGGAGATTCCACCGGCTCTTGGGCGTAAAACAGGAGCAGGAATATCACGCTGCTCAGCGGATCGATTGTGCGTCGAGGTCAGCCATCGGCTCAATGCCACCGGTGAGGGGCAGCGCATAATCGCGGAAGGCCGGAGAGACGCCGTGTGCACCCGCCAAGTAGTCGTCGGGCATGTCTTTCGTCAGCTTCGCGACGGAACTCAGTGGCGTGATGAACGTCTCGGATCGATACTCCGCGCCGGGAAGGCGTCGAATCGCCACCGAGCCGCTGGATTCACTTCCGCTCGCGGCGGCACGCGCGGCGGCGCGGCCCACGGCGCGCGCTTCCGCGGCATCTACCGGTGATACGTCTGCCGGAAAGGAGCGCTGCAGATAGCCGAGGGTGTCCGCGCGCACGCGCGAGATGCCGAGCTTTTCCTTCACGAGATTCGCCAACGCATCGCCGAGCGCTCCGGTGCCCGAGAGTTGCACGTTGCCGTGGCTGTCGCGCGCGCCGGACAGCGCGGAGCCGCTTTGCTGCGCGTAAACCTGGAGAAAAGGAGTGCCCGCCGCGTCGTGGATGCCTTCACTCACGGCAACGATGCAGCGCTTGAAGCGCGCATGCGTCTCCTGCACCGCGGCAAGGAATCGCTCCGGCTCGAACACGCGCTCGGGCAGATAAACCAAATGCGGCCCATCTTCTTCATTACGACGGCCCAGCGTCGAGGCGGCGGTCAGCCAGCCGGCGTGACGCCCCATGACCACGTTGATCTTCACTCCCGGCAGTGAGCGGTTGTCGCGGTCGTCGCCCTGGAAGGCGTGCGCCACGAAACGCGCCGCAGAACCGTATCCCGGGCAATGATCGGTGACGAGCAGGTCGTTGTCGATCGTCTTGGGAATGTGGAAGCAACTCATCTCCCAGCCCAATGCAGCCGATTGTTGCGCGACGATGTGCGCGGTCTCTGCAGAATCGTTGCCGCCGATGTAGAAAAAGTGCCGCACCTCATGCACGCGGAAGGTCTGGATCATCAGACCCACGTCTTCAGCCGTCGGCTTCTGCCGCACGGAACCAAGCGCGGCGGCAGGAGTGCGCGCCACACGCTCGAGGGTTTCGGGCGTTTCCTTGCCGAGATCTAGGAAGTCGCCCTTCATCATGCCCTTGACGCCGTGGCGCGCGCCCAGCACGCGCGTGAAGCAGTCATGCTGAAGCGCCTCCGCGACGAATCCGACGAGGGATTGATTGATGACGACGGTGGGGCCACCCGACTGCCCGATCACGGCCGCCCCTTTCGGGACACTGCTCATCTGGCGCGAATTCTACAGTGCTGCGTACTCGTCCGGCAGCGGCGGCCCCGGACGTTGCGCGCGCCGCTCTTCACGCGCGGCCTCCGACTGCGCGACGAAGGTGGCCAAGCCCGCCAGACGACCACCACGCGTCACGACACGGCCGAAGGGCAGCAGCAATCCGAGCGCGAGTGGTCCCATCCCCCATGCGAGCGATGCGCCGCGCAAGGCGCCAATCCAAATCAACTCCACGCCAAGACCCACGCCCACCAGCGTCAGCACGGAAAGCGGGCGCCGCAAACCCTCGCGCGCGCCGCGCGCGAGTGCGAGCAGCGCGGAACTGCGACGGCCCACGATCAGGCTGGCGCGGGCCAGATCCAACCAAAGCTCCAATGCAAGGATCCCGGTGAAGTAGACGATCTCGCGTCCGAAGGCAACGCGGCGCGCAACCTCTTCAGAACTCGCGAGATCCTCGGCGCCTTCCGGCAGCAACAACTGGAGCGCCGCGCCGCCGGGGGCTCCCCAGATCAGCCAAGTCCAGAACGCGAAGAGTGGCAGACCCATGAGCCAACTGCGCAGGAAAGGGAAATACATGCGACCGCCCCCGCCCAGGAATGCGCGCAGACCGTGGCGGCGCCGTCCATGCACGGCTGCATCCATCCAACCTGCGGCCACGAGCAGACCGAGCAAGCTGCTCAGCAAGATCAGAGGGAGCAATGCGGCCGAGGCGCCTTCGAGTTCCGCAGCGCCGGCGCGCTGCCATTCGCGGAACAACCACTCCGGCGAAGGTCCGAGTAGATCCGCTGGTCCCTCGGAAGGGACCGTCTGCGCATGCGCGAGGTGCCGCTCAGCGCTGGCTGCGACCGGAAGCGCCACCACGAGCGGCAGGAGCCAGGCAATTCCGCACAGCGCGAAGATCACGCGCGGGCGAACCAGCACAAAACGGAGCGCGCCGAGCAAATGCGCAAGGCCCGACGGCGGCTCGATCGGATCTTCGCCGAGTTGGGAGAGGCCCACCAGCGGGAAGGCGTCCACCACGAGCGTGGTGGCGGGAACTCTTCCTTGGCGCTCGGGGCTCAACCCATGCCTCCGGCATGATGAAGCAATTGCTGCGCCCACAACCATGCGCGCACGCCGGCATTGCGGGCACGGTCGGTGCGGGGTTCAGCGCGCCGAGAGTTATTCAGCCAATCCCGGTCGAGCAGCAGGCGGCGTTCCGGATCCACCAGCAACAGCGCCGCGCGCCGGGGACTGGCCTCGATGCGATGGGTCCAGAGTTCCCCTTCGCCATCCCAGAGAAAGTCTTGGGATTCGCCATCCTCCCACACCAGACGGATGTCCACGGGCACGCGGAAACCTCCGTAGCGACGCACGGCCAAGTCCAGGGTCCAGGTGTCCGCCTCGCCCGGATATTGCGCGAACTCCATCACGCCGAAATCCATGCGCTCGTTGCCGGAGTAGGCCTGCTGCCAGAAGGTGTCCCAATCCGGCGCCGTGCTTGAGACGTCGGCAAACTCTTTCAAGGTTTCGATGAGCTCATGGGGCTCCGCGTGGCGGAAGCGGGTGCGCGCGTGATAGGCGCGCATCGTCCGGGTCCAGACGGGCTCGCCCACCATCCGCGCAAGCGTCTCCAAGGTCATGGCCGGGCGCCGATAGGCGTTGACGCGGCGCATCGGCTCTTCGGCCAGATCCCACGTCGGCTGCGACAAGGGTTGGGACCAGTCGCGATCATGCACGCCACGGTTGAGCAGCACGGCGTCGTCCACCACCTCGGGGTAATAGGAGAGCGGCGGCAGTTCCGCGACCCAGCGCTCCAGCGAAGTCGGGTGCCGGAGTTCGACCGAATACGGGCCGAGTACAACCAATTCCGGCGACTCCCATCTACGCAAGGAGAGCAAGCCGCGGAGGTCGCCGATGCCAGGCTCCGGCGGGCGCAAGGGAGCCCGACCGGGATGCTCCACACCGAGGAGTTCATACACGGCCAATTCCCCGGGCCATGCGTGTGCGAGCACGCGCTGGGTCGAGAAAGTGTTGAAGCCCTCGTCGAGCCAAGCGTGCGCAAATTCATCATTTGCGCTGAGGCCGTACCAGAATTGATGGCCGAACTCGTGGACGGTCACGCCCTCGGGAGAGTGGCTGCGCTCGTGGCGCCCCTGGGAGACCCCTCCGGTGAACAGGCGCGGATATTCCATCCCTCCGGTGCCGCGTGCGTCGTGCGCGGGATCCACACAGGTGATGGTCGGATACGGATAGGAACCATACCAAAGTCCGAAGTAATACAGCGAACGCGCGACGGCCGTGAAGTAGCGCTCTCGATATTCCTGGTGCTCCGGTTGCAGCATCAGAATCATGCGCACGGGCTGTGGGCGCACTTGGGCGACCATCACGCCCAGCGCGTCGGCAACCCGCTGCTCTTCCGCGTCGTCGCGCCACTCTTCCGGCAAGAAGGGTCGCTCCTCCACCAGAGCCTCGGGATCCGCAGTCCAGGCAAAATCGTGCACGTCGTCAGCGCGAAAGCGGTAAGTGACGCTGCCATCTGCATTCGCCTGCGGTGAAGAGGGCTCTACCGAGCCCGTGGACACCACCTTGCCGAGGTAGCGGCCGGGCAGGGTGAGTTCCACGTCATAGCCACCGAAGTCCGCGTAGAACTCGGTGAGAAAATGATAGGGACGACAATTCCAACTCCAAGTTTGGTCCTGACGCTCCCAGACTCCCACTTTGGGGAACCATTGCACGGCGTGCAGGTAACCGTTCTCCCCCCAGCCGCTGCGGCGGAAGGCACGCGGCATCACCGTGACAAAGTCCAGCTCCACGCGGAGCTCCGCTCCGGAGCCGATGGCCTCCGGAAGCACGGTACGGGCCACGGTGCGGTCACGCGGCGCATCGGGTTGGGGAATCCATTCCCAATTCAATCGCTGATCTTGCCCAGGCTGCGCCCCACGCAGCCAGACTTCACCGATTTCGGTGGAGCCCCAGACGCGCGGCAGATCCGGTGCGCCGTTCGCGAAAGCGCGCGCCTCGCGTAGCCACAGAGAATCCGCACTCTCCCAGGCGTTGTTGTAGGTATGCCAGCGCAACTCGGTGGCGACGGCACCCGGGTTGCGCCAAGTCAGAGCCAGGGTGCCGCGAATCGTGCGGCCGTCCTCGTCCAGCCGCACACGCATCGCATAGTGCGTGACGCGCGCGCTATTTTCCGGCAGTGTCGGGAGTTGCGCCGGCGCGCTCGCCGCGAGGGCGGCACTGGCGCAGCAGGCCGTCAGCACGGCGCGCAGCCCAGCATGAAGTCCCGGCATGGCTTCATCCTAGCCATCTCCGTCACCCGCCGCGGAAAGACGGCTCAGCCGCCGGTGTCGCGCTCGGACATCAATTTGCGCAAGCGCAAGACTGCGTTCGAATGGATCTGACTGACCCGCGATTCGGTCAGGCGCATCTGCACGCCGATCTCACGCATGTTTAGCTTTTCGCTGTAGTAGAGCACCATGACCTGGCGCATCTTCTCGGGAAGTTGATCGATCTCGGTGTTGATGGCCTCCAGCAGGTCGCGGTTCTCGACCAGTGAAGCCTCCAACGGAGCCGCGAGGCTCTCGTTCCCGTCCTCATCCGTCGGGATGCCGAGCACCGAAGGCGCATCCACTCCATCCACTCGGGCGCGGTCGCGCAGCGAGCGGGGAAGGAAATCTAGCCGGCGCAACTCGTCCAGGATGGCACCCCGAATCCGGGGGTAGGCGTAAGTTTTGCCCTCGGCGCCACGGTCGGGGTCGTAGGAACGGCAGGCCTTCATGAGGCCGTAGAG